>JBAWHI010000312.1:0-25941 GCA_049593675.1 Nocardioides sp. | reverse complement strand
CCCGAAAGCTGGACACCCACGTCGGCCTGCGGGGGTCTCCACAAGCTCGACCACCAGGACCACCGGGTCTCCACAAGCTCGACCACCAAGACCACCGGGGTCTCGATAAGCTCGACCACCAGAAGCAGCGCGGCGGGCTACTGGAGCGTGACGGTCCTCCAGGCGGTCTTGTCGGAGACGTTGCCGGCGGCGTCGACCGCGGTGACCTGGTAGCCGTACTTGCCGTTGCCGGGCGGGTTGAAGTCATAGCTCCAGGTTGTGTTCGCGGATCCTGGCGAGGCCACGGTGGCCTGCAGGTTGGTGAAGGATCCCCAGCCGGAGCCGTTCCACCACTGCTTCGAGACCGTGTCCTGGATGGCGATCCGTACGGCGGTGGTCCCGACGTTGTCGGTCACGTCGCCGCTGATCGTCACCGAGGACGCGTTGATCGTTGCGTTCCGCTGACTCGGCGAGGTGACGTCCGGGGACGGCGCCGAGGTGTCCGGCGCACCGGCCAGGCTGAACGACCTGGTGGCGGGCGAGACGTCGGCGTTGTTGGAGCCGTCGATCGCGGCGGCACTGACCTGGTAGCTGCCCGAGGGGGCACCGGCCAGCAGATAGCTCCAGGTCGCCGACGGGGTGCCGGAGCCGGACGTCACCGATGCGTTCACCGTGGCGGCCGTGGAGCTCCAGGACGACCCGTTCCAGTAGTCGCCCGACCCGTTGGTGATCTCCAGCCGAGCGCCGGAGACGGCCCGGTCGTCGATCGCCGTGCCCGTGATCGTCGTGTTCCCGCTGGGCATGGTCGCTCCCTCGTCGGGTGACGTGATCGTCGTGTCCGGAGCGACCGTGTCCGGCGCCTCGGTGGTCACGTTGAACACCACGTTGGGCCGCGACGAGTCGATGTTGCCGGCTGCGTCGTACGCCTCGACGTTGATCGTGTAGGCGCCGGCTGCTCGCGGCGTCCAGTCCCAGGTCCAGGTCGTCGACGGCTCACCGGGCGAGCCCAGCGTCGCCTCCCACTTCATGAAGGTCGTCGAGAAGCCGCTGCTCCCGGTGCCCGTCCACCAGCGGTTGTCGGAGTTGCGCTTCAAGGTGATCCGCACCCCCGCGACCCCCACGTTGTCGGTGGCGTCGCCGGAGAAGGACACCGGCCCCAGCGGCAGGCTCGCCGCAGGCTGCGGCGGCGGTGCCGGGAACAGCAGCTTGCCGTCGGGCCGGGTCGTGTCGACAGTCGTCGGCGGCGGCAACGGCGGAGCGCTGGCGCCGGTCATCGCGAACGACCGGACGGTCGGCGCGCTGACGTTGCCGTTGTGATCCATCGTCCGGACCTCGGCCAGGTAGCGGCCCTGCCGAGCGACGCCCGGGAAGACGAACCGCCAGTTCACGCTGGTCGCCGGAGCCGTGTTCGCGGTGTACGACGCCATCGAGTAGGTCTTGGCGACCTCCCACGAGGAGTTGGTCGAGTTCCACCACAGGCCGGTATCGGCGTTCTGCACCGAGACCTCCACGTTGCCGACCGCGCTGTTGTCGGTGGCCGTGCCGGTCATCGTCACCGAGTTCAACGGCAGCACCGCGCTCTGCGCCGGGCTGGACACCGTCGGCGTCGACGGGTTGACGGCCTCGTAGGTCCGGGGGTTGTTGGTGTTGAAGACCTGGATCCGGTCGTTGCCCGAGTCGGCGACGTAGACCCGGCCCTGGGGGTCGCAGTCGATGCCGGCAGGACCCTTCATGTCATAGGGGCGCTGGCCGAACGACTGGCCCCAGCGGGTGACGAACGTGCCGTCGAGGTTCGCGATCGTCACCTTGGCCTGACGCTCGTCGACGATGTACATCTGCCCGTTGCAGAAGGTCAGGTCCGCGATGTCCTGGAACTGCCCGAGTCCCGTGCCCGACGACCCGTACGTCGCCAGCAGGGTGCCGGCCTGGTCGTAGACCCGGATCCGGGTGCCGTTGCCGATCCAGATGTTGCCGGTCGCCGGGTCGACCGCTGTGCCGTTGGAGCTGACCGGGATGAAGTTGGCGTCCGGGTCGTTGTCGCCCGGCGTCATGTCGATC
The DNA here is from genome assembly GCA_049593675.1 of Nocardioides sp. GTDB lineage: Bacteria > Actinomycetota > Actinomycetes > Propionibacteriales > Nocardioidaceae > Nocardioides. Next base: position 23,904 of record JBAWHI010000312.1, on the reverse strand, counting down.
TCCTGGAAGGTGACGGCGTTGAGCACCTTCACGCTCGAGGCCATCCGGTCCGTGACGATCGCGACCTGCACCCCGTCGGGCCTGGTGTAGAACTCGACGTCGCCGGGCCAGCGGAAGTGGCCGTTGTCGGTGTCGTCGCTGCCGATCTGGCCGACCTGACGCACGTACGTCGGTGCGCCGGCCTGGCTGGTCGGGTAGTTGTACACCTGCAGGTGATGGCCGCGCTCGTTGACCACCCAGAGCCGCTTCGGCGTCGTGGCCGTGGGCGGCTGGACCGCGATGTGACGCGGATAGTTCATGTCGAACGGTCCGCCGGGACCGCGCTTGCCCCACGACCCGATCGAGGCGCCGGTGGAGGAGAGTCGCTGGAACCGCTGGCCCCAGGCGTCGGCCACCCACACCTCGCCGGTCGCGTCGTCGATCGCGACGTCGCGCGGCTGGGCGAAGTTGCCGACCGGAGGCTTGCGGGCCGGGCTCGGTGCGCGGAGCAGCGGCGCGCCGGTGGGAGTGAACTTCTCGGCCTCGAAGCCGCCGAAGTCGCCCACCCACAGGTTGCCGTCGTCGTCGATGTCGATCTGCCGCCCGCCGCCGGCGAACTGCCCTGCGCCGTCACCCTCGCTGCCGAAGGAGCCGACGTAGCTGCCGTCGCGGCGGAACATGTCGACATCGGAGTGCTCGGCGTCCACGACGTAGACCCGGTCGGTCGCCTCGCTGACCACGACGCTGCGGTTGTCGCCGCCCGTCTGGGTCTGACCGAAGGTCGAGAGGTAGGTGCCGTCCCGGTCGTAGATGTAGGCGCGACGGTTCCACGCGTCCGTCATGTAGATCTTGTCGTCGTCGGTGATGTCGATCCCGTAGACCCGGGCCTTGTTGGTCCCCGTCGCACCCGGAGGCGTGATCGGCCAGGCACCGAGCTCGTCGACCGTCTGGGTGGCGTCGTTGAAGTGCATCTGCAGCATCCGCGGGGGGTTCTCCGTGCTCAGCCCGCCGCCGGTGGTACCGAGGTTCTGGTAGTGGCTGTCGAGGACCCAGAGGTCGCCGGTGTCCTCCTCGATCGTCATCCAGACCGGGTAGAAGGCGCGGAAGCGGTTGCCCGTCGAGGACGACAGGCTGGCGTTGGCGACATACATGAAGTTGCCGAACTTGTCGTACTTCACGATCGCCGCGGTGAGCGGGTTGTCCTTGAGCTCGGCGACGTAGATCGCACCGTCGTTGGGGTCGACGGCGATGCTGTAGGGCTGCCCGAGATGGTTGTCGCGGTAGAAGTCGCCGAGGGCGTTGCCCTGCTTGTCGTAGCGCCTGATCTTGAAGTTCAGGTAGTCGCCGACGAGCACCTCCTCGGTGACCGGGTTGTACTGAACGCCCCAGGCGAAGACACCGGGCCGTCCCTGGGCGCCGATGCTCCGCTCGAAGCGCGGCTGCTGGTTGGTCGTCAACGCCGCCGCCGTGGAGGTCGCCGCCACCTGCGCCAGCAGCGCAGCGACCAGACCCAGCACGACGATGGCTACGAGGCCGCGGAGCCTCCGTGAGAACTGCTGCACTACCGACATCTCGAACTCCCCACACTGTCCCGGTGGCTCACGCCCCGCGTCAGCCTGCGCTCAATCTGACAGCCCGGAGACGCGCGGTCATACCCGATATCGGCCAATTACCCGACAGGTTCGGATCGTCTTACCGACGCCCAGATCCCTTAATAGCCTGGGGATTCGGCCAGGTAGCCGAGGTCGGCGAGCTGCTTGCCCGCCACCGCCTCGACGGCCGTCACGTCCGCCGGCGACAGGTCGCGACGGTAGGCATCGGCCCGACCGGAGGAGAACTCGTAGCGTGCGAAGCCCGCCTCGAAGCCGGGGGTCCACTCGATCCCGAGGGCGGCCAGGATCTCGGCGAACCGACCTCGCGGGTCGGTCACGAGCTCCTCATAGCTCATCCGCAGCCACTGGTCGTCCGGCACCTGCGCTCGTGCCGCGTCGTAGGCCTCCATGAGGATCCGCCAGCCGATGCCGGCGAGGGCGGGGAAGCTCCGCCCGGTCTCGTCCCACTCGGCCTGCAGGTCCGTCGCGAGTGGGCCGAAGTGCCACTCCTCCGGACCGCGGTGGCCGCGCCACCAGTCCATCTGCAGCCAGGAGTTCGCGACCGCGCGCCCGTCGCGCACGATCTCGACGAAGAGCGCGTCGGGGAAGCACGCCCGGAGCAGGCCGACCCGGGGCCACCCCGTCAGCTTGTGCAGGAAGACCGGCGCGCCCAGGCGCCTCGACCGGTCCTCGAAGAACGCCCGCGTGCGGTCCTGCAGCCACGGGGTGGCGTCGGCGGCCGTCAGGTCGCGGACCGGGTCCACGACGATCGGACCGACCTCGCGGGTCAGGGCCCGATAGCCCTCCGTGGGCGCGAAGCGGGTGCCGCCCTTGCGCGTGATCCCGGGCGGGAGCCGGCGCCAGAGGGCGTTCTGCCAGGGGGCGCTGGGCATCAGGCCCAGGTCGTCGAGGTTCGTCATGAAGCCGGTCCCCGGGTGCCGCGCGACCACCTCGTGCACGAGCGTCGAGCCGCAGCGACCCGTGCCCAGCACGAAGACCGGTCGGCTCATGCCGCATACCCGAGCGCGCGCAGGGTCTGGTCCTGGATGGCGGCGACCCGTACGTCGATCTCGGCGACCTTGGCGTTGCGGTCGGGGAACCGGATGTCATGCAGGTCGGTCGACCACCCGGAGTCCGACCTCAGCCGGGCGAACTCCGCAGCCGCGGTCAGCACCTCCAGCGGGTCCTCGATGAGCTCCTCGTAGGTCAGCCGGGAGACCCGGTGCTCCGGCACGAGGGCCAGGCCCTCCTCGATGCCGGCCACCTCGCGCACCCAGTGGTGCGCCGCGAGGTCGAGGGGTACGCCGCCCGCTCGGCCCCAGTCGCGCGGAGTGCCGCCGAACCACCAGATGTGGGTGTCCGGCCACCAGTCCACCGCGAGCAGCGACCGGGCGACCGCGCGCCCGTCGCGGGTCACCACGATGAACCGCGCGTCGGGGAAGATCTCGGCCAGCAGACCGATCCGGCGGTTGTGGCCGATCCGCTTCGAGACCAGCACCCGGCCACCGGACGCGCGCACCAGCCGGTCCACGTCGGAGCGGAGCCGCAGCTGACGATCGGTGCAGCCAGTGCGGTCCAGACCCTGCAGCACGCCCCGGTGCTCGAAGACCGGCTCGCCCTCGACCGGCTGCGGGAACACCCGGTCGAGCAGGGTGCGGCCACCGGCGTACCGATAGGCGTTGGCGCCGTCCGCGCCGAACCAGACGCGCCGCCGGATGCCCGGGGCCGACCGGCACAACCGGTTCAGCGCGGCGACCTCCGGCAGCATCGGTAGGCGCCTGCCGTAGTTGGAGATCCACGCAGCGTCGGGGTGCAGGGCGAGGGCCCGGTAGAGCAGGGACGTGCCCGACCGGGGAGCCCCGATGATGAACACCGGCCCTGGCTGCTGCGACACGGGAGCTCCCTCGCCTCGGGCGCCCGGATGGCGCCGCTCAGCCCAGCGTCGCCCCCGCAGACCCCGGACCGCGGGGTACTCCCGCGCCCAATCCCCAAACTTGGGGAGCCGTCACCCATCCACCCGCCTCGGCTCGGAAGGCCTCCCTAGCGTGAGGACCGAGACGTCGTTGGGGACGCGATGCACTCCCCCGCGAACCTTCGCACCAGGAAGTCGTGCGCATCCACGAGCCCTCACGCAATGCAGCTCACTCGACTCATGAAGCGCTCCGGCAGAGCGACCTGGCTGCTGCTCCTCGTGCCCCTCATCGCCGTCGGCGCGTCCGTGGCCGTCCTGACCCAGGCGGAGCCGCCGGTGCGCACCTTCGCGACCGTGAGCGTGATCCCGCCCGAGGGCAGCAGCACCGCGGCGACCATCACCCAGGCCGTGGATGGCTTCCGGTCCACGGTCACCTCGGACACCGTGGCGCAGCTCGCCGGCCAGGACGCGAACGCGTCGATCACCGCCGACGACGTGACCGCGGAGCGGGTCGGCACCTCGAACCTGGTCGAGCTGCGGATCGAGACCGAGCCCGGCGAGGACGGGGAGGCCGCCACCCAGGCGCTCGTCTCGCACGCGAACGACGCCCTCTTCTCCTCCTCGCTCACCTTCTCCGATGCTCGCGTCGAGACCGCCGAACAGCGCTACCAGAAGGCGCTCGACGAGCGGGCCCAGGAGTCGGCGAGGACCGGGCTGCTGCTGCCGATCGAGGCCTACCGCGCCAAGGCCGCCGAGGTCACTCAGCTGCGGGTAGCGCTGGCGACTGCCGCACCCGAGGTCAACCGGGCGACCATCTCGACGACCCTGGCACGAGCCCAGAAGGACCTGGCCAAGATCGGGAAGTCGGTCAACGCCTTCGAGAGCCTCGAGGAGAGTGTCGTCCGCTCCCGCACCGAGCTCGGCAGCGCCCAGCAGGAGGTCGACAACGTGACGACCCGGCTGGCCGCCGCGACTGCCCCCGAGTCGATCACGATCACCGAGTCCACCACCCCGTCGTCGCGGACCACCGTTGCCCGGGGGGTCCTCACCGCGCTGGTCCTCGGCGTCGCCCTCGCCCTCGGCCTGGTGCTCCTGATCGGCCTGTTCCGCGACCCCGACCGGTCGCGCCCGCAGCGTCCGGCGCAGGACCCAACCGAGCCGCCCGCAGAGCCGTCCGGACCGACGGCCGCCCGGAACGCAGCTCCGGACTCCGTCGACGAGCCGGACGCCGGGGGCCAGCGCGCCGGCCGCAAGGGCCGTCGGGGCGATCGTGAAGCGGCGTTGATGTGAGCACCCCCTCCACGCGGGTCCTCTACGTCGGCGGCACCGGCCGCAGCGGCAGCACGGTGCTCGCCAACGTCCTGGGCCAGATCCCCGGCCTGGTCTCGGTCGGCGAGGTGCGCTTCCTCTGGGAGCGCGGCATCGAGCAGGACCGGCTGTGCGGGTGCGGGCGGCACTTCACCGACTGCCCCTTCTGGACCGAGGTGCTCACGCGTGCGCTCGGTCCCGGCGACCACGAGGCGGTCGCCGCGCGGATGCAGGCCGCACTCGCCGAGCGCACCCGGATGCGCGGGCTGCCCGGTCTGCTCGTCCGACGTGGCGAGCGACCGGCCACCGACGAGGTCGGCGACCTCCTCGGACGGGTCTACGACGCGATCGCCGACGTCTCCGGCGCAGGCGTGGTCGTCGACTCCTCCAAGCTCCCGACGTACGCCGCGTTGCTCGGCGACGTCTCGACGGTCGACCTCCAGGTGCTGCATCTCGTGCGCGACCCGCGCGCCGCCGCGCACTCGTGGCGACGCCGCAAGCACCAGCCCGACCTCGGCAGCTCGGCGATGATGGAGCGGCGCGGCGCGGTCAAGAGCGCGGTGCTCTGGCGGGTCTGGAACGGCGCCCTCGAGCGACTCTGTCGCGAGCGCGGGATCGACCACCGACTCCAGAACTACGAGTCGTTCGTCGCCGATCCGCGCAACGAGACCCGGCGGCTGCTGCGTCGCTTCGACCTCGTCGCGCCCGAGCGGGTCGACGACCTGCTGGACGCCGTCTTCGCCGGCCCCGGAGTGGTCCGACTCGACGGCAACCACACGGTCGCCGGCAATCCCAGCCGACACGAGCACGGTCTGGTCGCGCTGGTGCCCGACGAGGAGTGGCGAAGCCGGCTGGGCACCGCCGACCGGCGTGCGGTGTCGGCGCTGACCTGGCCGACGCTGCGGCACTACGGCTACCGCGTCCGGGCCTGACCCGTGGCGCACCGTCGCGCCCGCGCCGTCGCCTACCTGACGGTCGGCGTGCTGTCGCTGGGACTGCTCGCCGCGGCCGTCACGCTCCCGGGCCTGACCGACCGGAGTGGGTCCGGCGGCGCCCGACTGAGCGACGCGGAAGGCAGCTCGCCGGTGCCCGGGGCGACGGGCCCGGTGACTCCCCAGGCCGCGCCCGGGTCGGGTCCGCTGGGCCTGAAGTGGAGCTGGGGCCAGCCGGAGACCTTCGACTTCGTGGCGAGTGCGGCCGGCGGCTGGACGTTCCTCGAGGTCGAGTGGTGCCACGTGCAGCCCGACCCCGGCACCTTCGACTGGACGCGGGTCGACTCGGTCGTGCGGGAGGCCCGCGCGCTCGGCTACGAGACGATGCTCAAGCTCCGCACCGGTCAGTGCTGGGCGACCGAGCCGCCGTCGGCCGCGCGGCGCGACACCACGGAGAACACGACCAAGACGCCGTCCACACCCGCGACCGACGAGGCCGCCTACCTGGCGTTCGTCCGCGAGACGGTCCGTCGCTACGCCGCCCGCGGGGTCGACGACTACGCGGTCGAGAACGAGCCGGACGTCGTGAACCTCTGGTCCGCCCCCGTGGTGGACTACGAGCGGTTGGCCATCCGCGTGGCCGCCGCTGTTCACGACGTCCACCCCGGCGCCCACGTCCTCGATGCGGGAGCCTCGAGCACGGCGTACGGCGTCGCCATGGCCGCCGCGTCGATCGATCAGGATCCCGACGCCGCGCTGCGGACCTACCAGGCCTACTACGCCCGCCGCATCGACGGCGGCATGTCCCGCTTCCCCGCGGTGGCCGACGTCAACGAGCTGCAGCGCGTGCTGGCCTCGGAGCCCGCGCAGCGCGCCGTCCAGGCGGTCGAGACCGGGATCCGGCTCGCGAACAGCGACGCCTTCGACGCCTACCAGCTGCACTTCTACGAGGACCCGGCTCAGCTGCCCGAGTTGCTCGGCTACCTCGGCGGCCGGCTGCAGGACGACGTCCCGATCGAGGCGTGGGAGGTCGGCGTGGCCTGGCCCGGCGCCACCTACGACGAGCAGGTCCAGGCCGAGGATGTCTTCCGGCTGGTCGGCTCCCTGCTGGACGGCGGCGTACGCCGGATCGTCTACCTGCCGGCGGCCTACAGCCCGGCGCCCGAGAAGGTGCAGGTCTTCCGCGGGCTCACCCACGCCGACGGCGAGATGCTGCCCGCCGGTCAGGGCTGGGTCGCCCTGGCCACCGCGCTGAAGGGCCTGCACGACGCGCCGGTCGCGTCGGCGGGCGGGGAGCTGCGCGGTGCGACCTGGCGGATCGGCCAGCGGCAGGCTGCGCTGCTGTGGTCGTCGGGCGGCCAGGTGTCGCTCGACGCGGACGACGTCGACCAGGTGGTCGACGCGAGCGGAGCGGTCGTCGAGGGCCCACCGGTGATCGGCAGCGCCCCCGTGCTGGTGCTGGGCTCAGCGGGCGGCGAGCTCGCGCGACAGGTCGGTGCCGGTGTGGGCTGAGGGGGTCCGGCTGAGCGTCGGCATCGGGTGGCCACCGGCCGCACGACGCCGCAGGGCCCGGTCGTAGACCTCCTCGAGCAGGTCGGTCGCCACCTCCCAGTCGTAGCGCTCGGCGACCTGCGCGCTGAACCGGTGCGCGGAGGCTGCCGCGAGCCGGGCGTCGATCGCCAGCGAGGACCGCAGCGCCTCGGTGAGCGCGACAGCGTCGCCCGCTGCGAACGTCGCCCGGCCGGGGTCGGGCCGGCCGATGACCTCCCGGTGCGGCGCGATGTCGCTGGCCACCAGGGGCAGTCCGTATCCCGCCGCCTCGAGAAGCGTGATCGGGAGCCCCTCGAGGAGGGACGGCTGCACGAACAGGCGAGCCCCGGCGAACAGGGCCGCGAGCTCGCTGCCGTAGCGGTAGCCGACCATGCGCACCCGCGGGTCCTGGGCCGCGAGATCGCGCAGCCGGTCTGCGTAGGTGTCGGTGTCGCTGCTGTCGCCGACCAGCACCAGGGGGAGGTCCCCCGGGACGTCGCGATAGGCGTTCAGGAGGAGCTCGGGGTCCTTCTCCGGGACCAGCCGACCCACGAAGAGCAGGTAGCCACCCGGGGTGAGTCCGAAGGACTCCAGGGGGCCGGTGTCGACGGTCGGTGGCGTGGGTGCCCCGTTGGTGACGTAGGTCGTGTAGCGGCCGTAGCGCTCGCGATAGTGGTCGCCGAGCGCGTGCGAGACCACCAGGACCTCGTCGGGGACGTGGGCGGAGAGCAGGGCTCCCATCCGCAGGAGTCGCTGGGCGCCGCCGCCCCACTTGTCGCGCTGCTCGTCGAGGCCGTGGATGGTCTGCACGATCGCGCAGTGGCCGACGGCGCGGCTCACGGGGGTGAAGAGCCCGGGCCCCATCGCGTGGAAGTGGGCGACGTCGAAGCGGTGCCCCGCTGCGGACAGGGCGCCCAGACCGCTGTGCAGCAAGGCCTCCCCGCCTCGCACGTGCACGGTCGGGAGCTCGTGGAGCCGGACGCCTCGGTACGTCGGGCCGGCGTCCGGCGCATAGCCCGGCCGACAGAAGACGGTCACGTCGTGCCCCCGGTCGGCGAGCCGGACCGAGAGCTCCTCGACGTGACGCTCGACGCCACCGGCCTGGGCGGGGATGCCCCGCAGGCCGATCATCGCGATCCGGAGATGACTCATGAGGGTGCTCCCGCTTCGTGGTAGATCGCCCGTACCCCGGCCAGGTGCCGGGTGGGGTGGTGCCGTTCCTCGGCGACGCGGCGGGCTCGCTTGCCCCGCAGCTCGCACTCGTTCGGGTCGCGCAGCGCGCCGATGATGGCCTCGGCCATCCCCGCCACGTCGTCGGCGGGTCGCACCCAGCCCGTCGTGTCGTCCACGAGCTCGGGGAGTCCCCCCAGGTCGGTCGTGAGCACCGGCACGCCGAGCGCGAACGACTCGAGCACGGCCAGCGGCTGGTTCTCGTGCCACCGTGACGGCACGGCGCTCAGCCCGGCGGCGCCCACCAGGGCGACCAGGTCGGGCCGGGCGAGCCGGCCGTGGAAGCGCACCCGCCCCGGCGCGACCTCGGCCGCGAGCGCCTCGAGGGCCGCCCGGTCCGGGCCGTCGCCGGCGACGTCGAGCAGCACGCCGGGCCGATCCGACAGCTCGCGACCGGCCAGCCCGACCGCGCGCACCAGGGTGTCGACGCCCTTCTCGGCCGACAGCCGGCCGGCGAAGACGACGGCGCCGGTGGCCGGTCCGTGCCGCAGCGGGACGTCGAGGTCGGTGAAGTTGGGCAGCACCCGCAGCCGGTCCGGGTAGACCCCGGCCGCGGCCATCGTGTCGGCGAGGAACCGGCTCGGCGCGATCAGGCGGCGCACCCCGTCGTACGCGCCCAGCCTGCGGTGGATGCTGACCTCGACGGCGGCCACGGTGCTCGCGGCGCGGGACCCGTCGCGGCAGGCGCGGCGGGCGGCCTGCCAGGGGCCGCCGGTGACGCAGGCGGTGCAGGGCGTGCCGCCGTCGAGGAGCTGGTAGGTCGGGCAGGCCAGCTTGTAGTCGTGCATGGTGAGCACCACCGGGATGTCGCGGCGGGCGGCCGCGTGGAGCACCGACGGCGAGAGCTGGTGGTAGATGTTGTGCGCGTGCACGACGTCGGGGCGGAAGGCGTCCAGCGCCTCCTCCATCCCGCGCCGGGCCTCGCGCGACCAGATCATCCGACCGGCCAGGGCGACCTTCGCTCGGACCCCGTCGGGTGGCACGTCGAAGGCGGCGTACGGCGCCGGCGTGCCCGCGCACTCCTGATCGTTGTCCGGATGCTCCATGCCGAAGAACGCGACCTCGTCCCCGTCGTCGCGCTGCATCGCGGCGAGGTCGAGCAGGTAGCCCTCCGCCCCGCCCCGCCGGTGGAGGAACTTGTTGACGTGCAGGACCCGGGTCATCGACCCACCTCTTCCAGCTCGCGGCGCTCACGTTGCTCGCGCAGGTCCGGATCGGGCTCCTGGTCCGGCACCAGCGCCGACGCCGCGCCCGCCAGGGCGGCGAGATAGATGCCGACGACGACCTGCGACATCAGGTTCGCGACCAGGCTCATCAGCAGGTAGCCGGCGGCCACCCCGCAGAAGCCGACCGCGAAGGCATAGCGTCGTCGGGAGTCGGCCGCGGTGGCGCGCATCGCTCGCACGCCCGTCGCGAGCAGCTGCGCCATGAACCACAGGTAGGCCGCCAGCCCGACCACTCCGAGCTCCACGTAGGCGCGGAGGTAGTCGTTGTGCGGCTGCTTGCCCTCCGAGCTCTCCTCGACCACCTGCTTGAGCCCGATGCCGGTCACGGGGCTGTCGGCGGACAGGGTGAGCGACTCGGCCCAGTACTGCGCCCGCCAGGTCAGGGAGTTGCCCGGCTCGCCGCGCGGCGAGACGTCGTTGCCGAGGTCGGCGAAGCGCGATGCCGCGCCCGGCAGCAGCAGGAGCGCGGCGAGGACGACTCCGGCGATGCCGAGGACCCAGCGGCGCCCCCCGGTCGCAGCGACGATCACGATGCCGAGGACCGCCGCCAACCAGGCGGCTCGGGTGTAGGTGAGGAAGAGGCCGGCGGACGCGGCGGTGCAGACCAGTCCGGCGGCGAGTCGGTAGCGGGCGTCTCTCAGGTGCACGACGTGCGCGAAGGCCATCACGACGAGCATCGCCAGGAACGCCGCCATCGGGTTGGAGTGGGTGAACGTGCCGCGCACCCGGCCGAAGCCGCCGGCGTCGAACAGCCCGGAGCCCGACCAGACCTGCCAGGCGCCGGCGAGGAGCGGGACGACCGCCGCGGCCGTCACCGCCACGAGCAGCCGGCTGCGGAAGCCCGGGGTCCGGGCCAGCCGCTCCGTCACGAGCACCATCAGGCACACGCTCGCGAGCCGCACCCACTCGACCAGCGCGGGCCACAGGTCCGGCGCCACGAGCACGCCGAGGAGCGCGGCGCCGGCGAACACCGTCACCGCCCACCCGAGACGGCTCAGCCGGACGGCGCCGTCGGCGCGCCACTGCGCGGCCAGCCAGAACAGGCCGGCGCCGAGGAAGAGGAGGCCGACCAGGGCGGCCGGTTCCGCGGCCGGGTTGGACGAGCCGAGCCGCAGGGCGTCCATGCTGGTGCGCGCGACGAGCAGCGCCAGGACGAAGACCTCGAAGCGGGCGAGGGCCAGGCTGATGAACGCGATCGCGACCAGGAGCCCGACCGGCAGCATCGTCGCCAGCAGACCGGCGCCGTCGACCAGCGCCAGGGAGCTGAGCGTCACCGCTGCCGCGGTCGGCAGGGCGAGGAGCGCCACGAGCACGACCCGGGTGGTCTCGCGCTGGGGTGGCCGGACCCGCCCCGGCAGCTCGACGAGCAGCACCACGAGCACCCCGGCGATGGCGGCGACGATCACCCGGGCCAGCTCCGGCCCCGCGCTGTTCGTCCAGGTGAACCACGCGGCTGCGGCCGCGAGGCCGGATCCGGCGGTGGACCGGAGCACCACGGCGCGACCGGCCCGGGGCACCACCAGGTCGCTGCGCCGCACGGCCCACCAGGCGTGCACGACGTTCGCGACGTTGGCGCCGACGTATGCCCCGGCGATGGCGAGCACCGCTGCCTCACGCTGGATCGGGAGCAACAGGCACAGCGCGAGGAGGCCCAGGTTGACCACGACGCCGATCACCGTGTTGTGCAGCGGCACCCGGGTGTTCCTCGCCGCGTAGAACGGGGCGAGCAGCGCCCGCTGTACCGCCGAGAACGGGAAGGAGAGCGCGAGGACCGTCATCACCAGGCCGAGCAGCCGGGCGTCCTCGAGCGTGAAGCGCCCGACGCCGAAGGTCGACTCGGTGGCCGGCACCGCCAGGACCAGCGCGATCGCCGTCAGCGGGAAGGACACGATGACCATGAGCCGCATGCCGAGGTCGGCCAGCCGGGCGCTCGCGGCCCGGTCGTCCGCCACGATCGCCCGGGTGAGCCGCGGGAGGACCGCGAGCATCACCGAGCGGAAGAGGACGGTGCCGCCGATCGCGCTCACCGCGCGCTGGCCGTAGTGCAGGATCGTGGCGCTCCCGGGCGGGAGGAACGACGCGACGATCGTCTCCGCTGCGCGGGTGACCGGGTTGAGGGCGGCCGAGAGGCTCGGGCGGCCGGTGAGCCGCGCCAGCGTCCGGATCTCCGGGTCCCGGGGCGCCGGCAGGGTCAGCCGCAGGCCGCGCAGGAGCGCGAAGCCGACCATGAGGACGAACTGGACCGCGGCACCCGCGACGTAGGCCAGGGGCAGCGTGGTGATGTCCCGGGTGCCGAGGACGACCACGGCGACCGCGACCAGGTTGAGGGCGATGGTCATGGCGGCGGGCACCACGAACAGGTGCCGGGAGTTGAGCCACGCCCGCAGCGCCTCGCACCCGGCGATCAGGGGGACCATCCACACCATCACGCGGAGGAGCTCCGCGGCGAGCACGTGCTGCTCGCGGTCGAAGCCCGGGCTGAGCACGACGACGAGGTACGGCGCGACCAGCGACAGCACGGCCGCGAGCAGCACCCCGACCACCAGTGCGCCGGTGACGACGGTCGTCACCAACCGGCGTCGGCGACGCTCGTCGACCGTGACCGACCAGGTCGCGTAAGTGGCGACCAGGAGCTGGTTGCCGACCAGCATCATGATCGCGGTCAGCGCCAGCGGCACCCGTGCGGCGACGACGAAGGCGTCGGTCTCGCGACCGGCCCCGAACACCGCGGCGGCGACGATGTCGAGGATCAGCCCGCTGCCGATCGCGACGGTGGCGGTGCCGCCGCTCAGGAACGACTGCCGGACCACGCGCCGGTCCTGACTGGTGCCGCCAGCACTCATACGGGATCCGTCCCCCGGTGGCGGCGGAAGCAACGCTCGGCGGCCAGTCCCAGCTCGGTCTCGAGCTCCTCGCAGGCGGTTCGCACGCGTGGGTCGAGCACGAGCGGGACGCCGTGCAGGGCGCGACGGTCGGCGTGCGCCCAGAGCTCGAAGTCGGGTTCGACTCCGACGAACCGGGCGAGCGCCGTGGCCTCCTCCTCGGGTTCGACCACGAACCGCTCGTAGTTGACCAGGTGGACGTCGGGCCGCAGGTGCAGGTCCTGCTCGAAGTAGAGCCGGTTGCGCACCACCCAGAAGAGAGCGGCGGCGGACTCCGGGCTGAGCTGCTCGGGGTCGACCTCGCGGATCAGCTGCAACGAGCTCTCCGAGAGCCGCTGGCTCTGCCAACGGTCCCGGCCGTCACCACGCGCGATCGTGGTCAGGACGCGACGGTTCACGTCTCCGAACTTCTGCACGGCCGAGCGCGCCCGACCGTCGACGCCGCGGTAGACCCAGACCGCCCGGGCCGGCTTGCCGACCGGCAGGCCCGAGCCGGCCATCGCATCGAGCAGGTCGCCCGTGCGGTGGCTGTCGCAGAGCGGCTTGAACATCACGATCTCGTGCCGGCTGCGGTGCACCAGGGCCCGGACCTCGGCATCCTCGCGGAGCTGGAACCGGACGAATGCGGACTTGTCGTTCTCGTTGTGCACCTCGACGGCCGGGTCCTGCTCCAGCCCGCGCAGCACCATGTTGGTGCCCGAGCGCTGGACGCCGACGACGAACAACGCGCGCGCGGTCCCGATCGGTACGGCGTGCTCGGCCCGCCAGCGCCGCGCCCGTGCCGCGGTCCGCAGCCGGGCGCGGGGGTCGAGACCGTCCTCCTCCACGACGCGGGCCAGGCCGTCGCGTCGTACCCAGTCGACGTGACGCTGGACCCGGGCGCGAGCCCGCGCGCTGGTCGATCGGTCCTCGGGAAGGATCTCGGTCTCAGACGACATTGAAGACCTCCACACGCTCGTTGCCGGTGTCCGTGACGTAGAGGCGGCCCTGCGCGTCGAGCGCCAGGCCGGTCGGGCGCCGGAAGCGGCCGTGGGCCGAGCCCGCACCGCCGAACGACCCGACGAAGGTGCCGCTCGTGGTCAGCACGCTGATCCGGTTGTTGTCCATCTCGGAGACGTAGAGACGGTCCCCGCGAACGGCGACGCCGTACGCGCCGTCGAACTGTCCCGCTCCGGTGCCGTGACTGCCGAACTTGGCGAGCAGGGTGCCGCTCGAGGAGAACTTGTAGACGACGTCCTCGGTCGGCGCCGCGGCGTAGATGTTGCCGGCTGCGTCGCGTGCGACCGAGGTGCAGCCGAACAGCACGTAGTTGCCGGTCAGGGCGGGCTGGCCGCAGGGGGCCGACCAGATCAGGGCCCCGGACTTCGAGAACACCTGGAGGCGCCGGTTGCCGGAGTCGGGGACGTAGACCCGGCCGTCGGGCCCGACCATGATCCCGCGCGAGTAGTAGAGCTGGTCGTCGGCCGCTCCCTGGGTCCCGAAGTCACCGAGGAAGCCGCCCGACGGCGTGTAGTGCTTGATGTTCGCCGAGCGGGTGTTGTTCAGCCACACCGACCGGTCGGCAGGGTCGATCGCGATGCCCCGCGGGTAGTCCATCGCGGCACCGGTGCCGCGTCCGCGGTAGCCCCACTTGGCCTGGAAGTTGCCCGTGGAGGAGAAGCGCTGGATCCGGTGGTTGAAGGTGTCGGAGACGTAGACCTGGCCGCTGGTCTGGTCGACCGCGATCCCCTCCGGCTGGTTGAAACCGCCGTTGGGCGCCGGGGCCGGCACCTCCGGCATCTGCCGCAGGACCTGGCCGCTCGGATCGAAGACCACGACCCGCTCGCCGGTGTAGTCCATGACGTAGACGTTGTGGTCGGCGCCGATGGTGAGCTCGCGCGGGCCGCCGACGGTGCCCGGGTCGGGGCCGGGGACCGTGAACGTCGCCAGCGGCTGCCCGGTCAGGCTGAACTTCTCGACCGTGCCGTCCGAGGCATCGCTGACGTAGGCCCACCCGTTGTCGAGGTCGAGGGCGAGGCCGCGGGCGTCCCAGCCGATCCGGCCGGGGCCGGTGCCCGCCGTCCCCCACGTGCGCAGGTAGTTGCCGTTGCGGTCGTAGATCAGCACCCGCTTGTTGCCGGCGTCGAGCACCCACACCTCGTCGTTCGGACCGATCGCGATGCCGCGGTAGCCGTAGGTCTGACCGGGTCCCGAGCCGGTGCTGCCGAACTTGAACAGCCAGGTGCCGTTGCGGTCGTAGACGTTGATCGTGTGCGGGCTGGTCTGGCTGATGCTCTGAGAGTTGACCGTGTAGACCCAGCCGTCGTTGTTCACGGCCAGGCGGGTGGTGTAGTAGCCACCGGTCGGGTTGATGTCCCAGGTCGCCTTGGGAGTGCCGTTGGCGTTGTAGACCTCGATCTGGCGCGGGACCGTGTCGACGACGTAGATGGCGCCGGTCACGGGGTCGACGCCCATCCCGTAGGGCTGGTTGGTCTGACCCGGGCCGGAGCCCTTGCCGCCGAACGTCTGGAGCAGGGTGCCGTCGGGCGAGAACCGCTTGACGTTGTAGTTGTTGTAGTCGCCGACGAGGATCGACCCGTCGATCGCGGTGGCCGCCCCCCACGCATAGAGGCCGGCGTGCCCGGGGCGGCCGATCTGCCGGAGCCAGGTCGCGGTGACAGCGGCGTTCGCGGTCGGCACCGTCAGCGTCGACACGGTGGTGACGAGCGCCGTCCCGAGGACGGCGAGCAGGGTGATCAGCCGCAGGCGGCGCCGCCCGTCGAGGGTGCGATGGATGGTCATGCTGGGTTCCCCCTGCTGTCGGTAGGGCGGTCGATGTGGCTGCCGGTGGGTGGTCAGTTGACGGTGAAGCTCCTGAAGGCCTGGCTGGCGGTGTTGCCCGACGGGTCACTCGTGCGCAGCTGGTATCCGTAGGCGCCCGGTGCGGCTGCCCAGCTGTGCGAGAACGTCGTGCTCGCGGCGCCCGGATCTGCCAGGTCGGCCGGGACCCAGGCGAAGGCGCCCCACGTGCCGTTGGGCCGCAGCCACTGGTTGGTCCCCTTGTCCTTGATCGCGACGTCCACGGACGCGACCGCTCGGTCGTCGGTCGCCGTGCCGGAGATGGCCGCGCCCGATACGGGGACGGTCGCGTTGAGGTCCGGTGCCGTCTGGCTGAACGAGGGCGGGGCGGTGTCCGGGATCACCCCGTCGTTGATCACCGTGAAGCTCCGGTAGCCGACCGCGGTGGTGTTGCCGGCGGCGTCCGAGGCGCGCAACTGGTAGCCGTACCCGCCGGGAGCGGCGGGCCACGGGTGCGCGAACGGCGTGCTCGCGGCGCCCGGCTCGGCCAGCACGACCGGGACCCAGGCGAACGCGCCCCAGCTGCCGTTGGGCCGCAGCCAGAGGTTGGTTCCCTTGTCCTTGATCGCGACGTCCACCGAGGCGACCGATCGGTCGTCGTTCGCCACGCCGGAGATGGCGGACTCGGAGACCGGGACGGTCCCGTTCGCTTCCGGCGACAGCTGGTCGATCGTCATGGCGGTGGTGTCCGGCGGCAGCACATCCGTCAGGTCGAAGGTGCCGAGCACGACCTGCGCGGTGTTGCCGAGTACGTCGGTCGACCTGGTCGAGACCTCGTAGCTCCCCGGGCCCGGGTCCGCCCAGGAGTAGCCCCACGCGGAGACGGCCGTGGCCGGCTCGGCGAGGGTGGTCGGCAGCCACGAGGTGGTGGTCGCGAACGACCCGTCGGGCTGCAGGAACTGGCCGGTCCCGGCCCGTCGGACGCGCACGTCGACGGCCTGCACTCCCGTGTCGTCGGACCCCTCGCCGGAGATCACCAGCGGCGGCTCCAGGGCCAGCGAGTCACCGGCCGCCGGGTGCGTCAGCAGCGTGTCGGGCGCCGCGGTGTCCGACGTGGACTGCGGCACGACCGAGAAGTCCACCGACTGGACCCCGGTGGTGTTGCCCGAGACGTCGACCGCCCGCACCTCGGCGTGGTAGCTGCCGGAGAACTCGACGCCGATGAAGCTCCAGGCCCACGTCATGTTCGCGCTGTTCGCACCCATCAACGGGCTCAGCGCCCACTCCTGCGTGGCGGACCAGGTCGAGTTCGAGGCGTTGAACCACTTCCCGGTGGCGGTGTCCTGGACCGCGACCTGCACGGACGCGACGGCGGTGTTGTCCGTGACCGTGCCGGAGAGCCGGACCGGACGGCCCGGCAGGGTGGCGCCCTGTCCCGGGAAGCCGACACCGAGGGTCGGCGGCGGCCAGGAGCCCCCGCCGCGGGCCTGCGACGGGTCGAACACGGTGATCCGGTCGTTGCCCGCGTCGGCCACGTAGAGCAGTCCGTCGGCGTCGGCGGCGATCCCGGACGGGTTCTTGAACTGGTAGGCGCCGACACCGTAGCCGCCCCACTTGCCGAGGAACGTGCCGGTGAGGCTGAACGCCTGGATGCGAGACGCAGTGTCGTCGGTGACGTAGAGGACGTCGTTGCTGACCACCATGTCCCAGATGTGTCGGAACTGGCCGTCGCCGGAGCCGACCGATCCCCAGCTGCGGATCAGGGACGTCCCGGTCGGGTTGTACTGGTAGATCTTGGTGCCGTCGGCGACATAGATGTTGCCGCTCGCGGGGTCGATCGCCATGCCGTGGTTGCCGGACCGGCTGAACGAGCTGGTCTCCGCGCCGGTCACGGCGTCGAGGATCTTGACCTTGGTGGAGTTGCGGTCCGAGACGACGGCCTTGCCGCCGTAGAACTCGATGTCGAGCGGCCAGCGGAAGTAGCCGGCAGCCTCCGAGTCCGTCTCGGCGTCACCGAGCTGGTCGACGAAGGCGCCGTCGTAGGTGTAGCGCTTGATGTGGTGCCCGCGCTGGTTCGCGACCCAGACCCGACGGCTGGCCGGGTCGATTCCGATGCCGCGCGGGTAGTTCATGCCGTACTGCGGCGAGGAGCTGCGGGTGCCGAAGGTGCTGATGAACTCGCCGGTCGCCGCGAACCGCTGGATCCGCTGGTTCCACGAGTCGGCGACCCAGATGTCGCCGGTGACGTCGTCGACGTCCACGTCGCGCGGCTCGCCGAGCTGGCCGGGCATGGCGGGCTGGGCGGGGTTCGGGAAGAAGCCGGCGTCCTCTCCGGTGACCGTGAAGCGGTGCATCCGGGCGTTGCCGAACTCGGCGACGTACAGGGTGCCGTCCGAGGTGACCGTGAGCTGGCGTGGGCTGCCGAGGTTGAGCGGTCCGGTCCCGTTGCCCGCCCCGATGTTGCCGAGGTGCTGACCCTGGAGGTTGAAGACCGCCACGCGTCCGGCGCCGCCCAGGGAGACGTACACGCGGTTGTTGGCGTCGTCGATGGCCATTCCTCGGGCGTCCGGCTCGACGATGCCGACGCCGTAGGTCCCCAGGAGGGTGCCGGTCGAGGAGTACTTGAGGATCCGGTGGTTGAAGGTGTCGGTCAGCCAGTAGTTGTTGGCCGCGTCGACGTCGATCCCGTAGACCCGCGGTGTCGTGGCGGTCGTGGTGCCGGAGGGCCAGATGTCGAAGTTCCGGATGTTCGCGCCGTCCGAGAGACGCCACACCCGCACCCGGGGCCTGTTGCTGCTGTTGTTCGCGTAGTGGCTGTCGGACTGGATCAGGTTGCCGCTGGCGTCGATGGTGATCCACGCCTGGTAGTCGATGCCGCTGAGGGTGAGCTGACGGACGAAGGTGCCGTCCGAGGTGTAGTGGGCGACCTTGTTCATGGGTCCGCCGTCGGCGATCTCGGGCACGTAGATGTCGCCGTTGCGGGGATCGACCGCGATCGAGTACGGCTGACCGGTGGCGTTGCTGCGGTAGAACGACCCGATGATCCTGCCGTCGAGGGAGTAGCGCCGGATCTGGTTGTTGAGGTAGTCGCCGACGATCATCTCGTTGCTGACCGGGTTGTACTGCGCACCCCACGGGAAGACGCCGGGGCGGCCGTTGCCACTCACCGAGCGGACGAACTGCGGCGCCGACCAGGCGGCCTCGGCCGGCTGGGTGGTCGCGCCCACCGCGACCAACCCGCCGACCGCGACCAGCAGGGCCACCAACCGAGCCACCAGTCTGTTGCCCATGGTCAGCCCACCACCGAGAAGGTGCGCCAGGCGGGCTTGCCGGCACCGGTCCCGGCCTTGCCGGCGAGGTCGGTGACGTCGGTGGAGAAGCCGTAGCTGCCCGGGGGCGCCGCCGGCAGGGTGTAGGTCCAGCTGGTGGTGGTGCCGCCGGGCTGGCTGAGGGTGGCGGTCACCTTGGTCGCCTGGGCCTGCCAGCCGGTGCCGTTCCACCACAGGTTGGTGCCGCCCTGCTTGATCCCGAGCTTGACGTTGGCGACCCCGGTGTCGTCCCAGGCGCTGCCGGTGAACGTGACGGGCGCCGAGACCGCCGCGTTGGCGGAGGGCGCCTGGATCGCCGCCGTCGGGGTGGCCGAGTCGGCCGGTCCGGACACAGCGGTGAACGAACGTCCCGGTCGCGGCGTCGGGTTCTGGTTGCCCGCCGCATCGTCGACCCGCAGCATCGCGTAGTAGCCGCCGTCGGCCGGCAGGGTCGTGGTGAGGCTCCAGGTGCTCGAGGTGCCACCCGGGTTGGCCAGGGTGACCGGCACCCACTGCGTCCCCGTGCCGTAGGTGCCGTTGGGTCGCAGCCACGTGGTGTTCGAGTTGCGGCGCAGCGCCACGTAGACCGTGCCGAGGCCCTGGTTGTCCGACGCGGTGCCGGACAGGGTCACCGGACCGAGCGGCACCTGGGCGCCCGCGGCCGGGGCACCGAACGCGCCGGTCGGGGGCGTGGTGTCGGGCGGAGGTCCGGGGTTGAGCGAGTAGGACCGGACGACGTCGGCATACGTGTCGGCGACGTAGAGGTCCCCGTCGGGGGAGATCTCGAGGGCCGACGGGGTGCTCAGGCCGGTGATCGTGTTGTCCACCGCGCCGGCAGCGGTGAGGATGACGACCTCGTCGTCCTCGGTGTCGGCGATGTAGACCCGGCCGTCCGCGTCGACGGCCACGCCCTCGGGAGCGTTCAGCGTGCCGCCGGCGGTGAAGGCGCCGGTGCGGGTGAACCCGGTCGACGGGCTGTAGCTCAGCTTGAGGACCCGGTTGTTGCCCCGGTCGGCGACGTAGACGCTGCCGTCCGGCCCGACGGCCACCCCGCTGGGCCACTGGAACTGGTTGTAGCCGGCGCCCTTGGTGCCGAACATGTGCGTCGGCAGCGGTCTGCTGTAGTCACCGGGGAAGGTCGCGTTGGCGACGTCGTAGGCCTTCACCCGGTGGTTCTGGGTGTCCACGACGAAGGCGTAGCGGTCGCTCGGCCGGATCGCCACGTCGTAGGGCCAGTCGAAGGACTGGGCGTCCTTGCCCTGGGTGGAGGTCGGGTTCTTCACGTAGCCGACGCCCTGGCAGGTCGGCGACATCACCTGCAGCTGGTGCTGCTTGGTGTCGGCGATCCACAGGTTGCCGGTCGCCGGATCGACCGCAAGCCCACGGGGCCAGTTGAACTGACCGAGGGCGGAGCCCTCGGCGGCGCGCTCGCCGCAGGTCTCGACGTAGTCGCCGTCGGAGTCGAACTTCTGGAACGAGTGGTGGACCGTGTCGGTGACCCACAGGTCGCCGCTCGGCGTGAACGCCATCCCGCGGGGCTCGTGGAAGATCGCGGTGCTCGTCGGCTGCGGCATCACCGAGCCGATGGTCTGGGCGTACTGGTAGCCGGTGGAGGTGCGGGCCCACCGCTCGACGCGGTTGCCCCACAGGTCGGCGGTCCACACGTCTCCGGAGCCGTCGCGGGCCACCGCGACCCGGCGCATGGTGGTGAAGGTGCCGGCCTGGTCGGGCTCGCCGAAGGTGCCGAACTGGGCGACGAACTGCCCGGTCCCGGTGAAGACCTGGACCCGGTTGTTGATGCCGTCGGCGACGTAGACCAGCTCCTGGCCGGTGACCGGGTCGAGCTGGGTGTCGACCCCGTACGGCGTGCGGAACTGCCCCGGCGCGGAGCCGGTCGTGCCCCACTTGAGCAGGCACGTGCCGGTCGGCGAGAGCTTGAAGATCTCGTTGGTCTTGTAGCCGGCGATGTAGATGTTGCCCTGGCTGTCGGCCTTCGCGTCGCGCAGGCCGGTGTAGTTCCCGCACTGACCGTTGGGAGTGAAGACCGACAGCACGTTCAGGTCGTCGTCGAGGACCACGACACGGTGCCGGCCGGTGTCTCCGACGTACACCTTGCCGTCGCGCGCGGAGACGCCCAGCTGGAAGGAGAACGTCTTGTCACTGGGACCCTCGAGCCCGGTGGTCTCGCCGACCCACTGACCACTGGGCGTGAGCTTCACGATCCGGCTGTTGCGGGTGTCGGCGACGTAGACGAAGTTGTCCTCGTCGACCCCGATGTCGCGCGGGTTGTCGAACTCCATGACTCCGGCCCCGAACGACCCGACCCGCCACACCTCGGTGCCGTCCGGGTTGTAGCGGACGATCTCGTTGTTGCCGGTGTCGGCCACCACGATCGTCCCGTCGGGTGCCGTCTCCAGCCCGGACGGGTAGAGGTCGGCGTGCAGCGGGCCGCCGAGGATGTCCTCGGGAACGGGCTCGACCGCCATCGCCACCGGAGCGGCCGCCAGTGCCCCGAGTGCGAGCACTCCGGCCAGCGCGGCCGCGAGTCGTCGTACCTGCATGTCGATCCCCATTTCCCTGGTGCTGCTAGTTCGAGACGACGCGGAGCTCGTGGATGCGCTCCCCGCCGAACTCCATGACGTAGAGCCGGTCTCCCACGAGATCGAGACCGGTCGGGCTGCGGAATCGTCCGAGCCCTGCGCCGCTGGAACCGAAGGTCCCGGTCGGCGTTCCTGACTTGCTGTACATCCGGATCCGGTTGCCGCTCTTGTCGGCGAGGAAGATCGTGTCCGCGCTGACCGCGATGCCTGCGGCGGTGCCGGCGCCGCTCGCGAAGGAGCCGAGCGCCTGCCCGGTCGAGGAGAAGTGCACGATCCGTCCACTGCCGTGGTTGGACACCCAGACCGACCGGTCCACGGGGTCCACCGCGACGAACCGCGGGTTGCTGAGTCCTCCGGAGAAGGTCGCGCCGAGCGACCCGTTGCTGTTGACGACGCGGATCCGGTTGCTGATGAACTCCGCGGCATAGATCCGGCCGTCGACCTGGTCGACGGCGACGCCCCACGGCTTCACGCCGTTGGCCTGCCAGAGGCGCTGGCCGGTCATCGTGTACTTCTCGACCTGTGAGGCGTCGGTGTCGCCCACGATGATCTGGCTCGCGCTGCGGAAGGCCGCGATCCCGCGCGGGTAGTTGAAGTCGTTGCGGCTGCCGAAGGCCAACCGGGGGCTGCCGTCGGCGTTGTGCACGTTGATCCGCCAGTTGAACGTGTCGACGCCGACGACCGTGCCGTCGTCGAAGCCGGCGACGCTCTCGGGCAGCGCGTAGCCGCCGACCGGAGGCGGACCGGGAGGCTCGGTGGCC
The DNA here is from genome assembly GCA_049593675.1 of Nocardioides sp. GTDB lineage: Bacteria > Actinomycetota > Actinomycetes > Propionibacteriales > Nocardioidaceae > Nocardioides. Next base: position 1,866 of record JBAWHI010000312.1, on the reverse strand, counting down.
GAGAGCAGGTACTGGCCCTGCGGGGTGAACTTCTGCGAGCGGAAGCCCGGCATGTCCGCGACCCAGACGTTGCCGGAGCCGTCGGCGGTGATGCCACGCCCACCGTCGACGAACTGGCCGTTGGCGGTGCCGTAGCCACCCCACGACCGCAGCAGCGCGCCACTCGTGGCGCTGTAGACGTTGACCCGCGCCTGACCGGCGTTGACGCTGAAGATCTCACCGTCGAGAGCCATCACCCCGCGCAGGTCGCCACCCGACACCGGGATGGAGCGCACCGGGCTGGCGGAGCCGGCGCCGACGTTCCACTGCACGATCCGGCGGTTGTTGGTGTCGTTGACCCAGAGCGTGCCGTCCGCGGCGAAGTCGACGCCGCGGGGCGTGTTGAACTGGCTCAGACCGCTGCCCTGGCTGCCGAACTGGAACAGCACGTTGCAGTTGGCGTCGTTGGTCATCACGATCTTGTGACCGCGACTGTCGGCGACGGCCAGGCGTCCGCTGGCGTCGTAGTCGAGCCAGGCCGGGTAGCGCCAGCGCTGACCGTTGCCGCACGAGCGCAGGTAGGTGCCGTTCGCCGAGTAGATGTCGACCTGCATCCCGGCGTCGACGTCGCCGAAGGCGATGTTGCCGTTGACCGGGTTGACCGCCACGTCGTACGGCGCCTGGTGCCGACCGTCCTTGGTGACCGGATGCCCGACCACGTTGCCCTGCTGGTCGAACTCGGTGATCCGGAAGTTCCAGTAGTCGGTGACCAGCACGTTGCCGGCCCGGGGCTGCCCGGGCGGGATGGTGTCGGCACCCCAGCCGTAGTGGCCGGCGTGACCGCTGCCACCGATGATGCGCACGGCCTGCAGCGAGGTGGCGCCGTAGGCCGGCGCATGGCGGACGAGCACGGGAAGCAGAGCGACGACCAGCGTGCCGAGAGCGAGCAGGGCGAGTGCGGCACGGTGGCGTCTCCTTTCGGTTGTCGGTGCGGCCGAGACGGACATGACGACTTCTCTCACTGAACGGTGAACGTGACCCACGGCTTGGTCGGGTCCTGATTGCCGGCCGCGTCCCGGGCGATCACGGACACGGCGTACTTGCGGGCGACGGGCGGCGTGAAGTCGAAGCTCCACGCGGTGCTGGTGGCACCGCGGTCCGCGAGCGTCGTCGTGTGGGAGGCGTACTGACGGGCCCAGGTCCCGTTGGGGCGCAGCCACTCCTGGGTGACGGTGTCCTTGATGGCCACGAGGACGACGTCGACGCCGAGGTTGTCGGTGGCCTCGCCGGTCAGCTCGACCGGACCCATCGCGACGGTGCTGCCCTGGGTCGGGCTCGTCATCGTGCCGTTGGGGTCGACCGAGTCGGCCACGCGCATCAGGAACTGGCGCGAGGCCGGGCTGTTGTCCTGGTTGCCGGCCGCGTCCCGGGCCCGAGCCGTGACCAGATAGCTGCCGGCACCGAGCGGGATGTCGATCGTCCAGGTGGTGCTGGACGCTCCCGGCGTGGCCATCGTCGCGAGCCGCTGGGCGTTGGCGGTGCCGGGGCTCCAGCTCCCGTCGTTCTTCAGCCAGTTCCCCGTGTCGCGGTCCTTGACCAGGATCGTCACGGACGCGACGCCGACGTCATCAGTCGACGAGCCGGTGACGGTCGCCGTCGGCGGCTGCAGCGTGGCGCCCTGGTTGGGCGAGGTGATCACGCTGTCGGGGTCGGCCGTGTCGGCCCCGCCGACCGAGAACGTCCGCGTCGCGGTGCCGACGTTGTCGTCCTGGTCGGTGGCCCGGATCGTCGCCGTGTAGCTCCCGGCTGCGGCCGAGGGGAACGAGAAGGACCAGGCGGTGCTGGCCGCACCGGGCTCGGCGACGGTCGCGTCGAGCTGCTGCTGGG
>JBAWHI010000311.1:0-15652 GCA_049593675.1 Nocardioides sp. | reverse complement strand
GGGTCAGACTGCGCCGGCTCGCTGCTCCTGCGGGAAGCCGCCCGCGCGGCCGAGCATGGCCGGCGCCTGGTCGTAGCCGACGAGATCGCTGATCCAGGTGCCGGTGGCGGCGACCGACGCCAGGTCGACGCCGTGGGTGATGCCGGACCTGCCGAGCAGGTAGCCGAGGTCCTCGGTGGCGATGTTGCCCGTCGCCCCCGGCGCGAACGGGCAGCCGCCGATGCCGCCGGCGGACGCGTCGAGGGTGAGCACGCCGGCCTCGACGGCGGCGAGGGCGTTGGCGTAGCCGGTGTTGCGGGTGTTGTGGAAGTGCGCGCGCAGCGGGATCTCGGCGTCCAGGCCGCGCAGGCCGGTGACCAGCTCCCGCACCTGGGCGGGTACGCCGACGCCGATCGTGTCCGCGATCGCGAGCTCGTCCGGGCCGCCGTCGAGCACGCCGCGGGCGACCTCGAGGACCCGGGCGGCCGGGACCTCGCCGTCGAAGGGGCAGCCGAACGCGGCGGCCAGGATCACCGTCGTACCGAGGCCTGCGGAGCGGGCGTCGTCGGCCATCTCCTGCCAGGCGCGCACCTGCGCCCACGAGTCGACGCCCTGGTTCTTCACCGCGAGCCCGTCGGAGACGACGACCACCACGGTGACCTCGTCGCAGCCGGCCGCGATCGCGCGGTCCAGTCCGCGCCGGTTGAGCACCAGGCCGATCGAGCGCAGCCGGGGGTCGTCGCCGACCTCGGCCATCAGCGCCTCGGCGTCGGCCATCTGCGGGACCCGCTCGGGATGGGCGAAGGCGGTCACCTCGATCCGGCTCAGCCCGGCGTCGAGGCAGCGCCGCACGAGGGCGGCCTTGTCCTCGGTGGAGACCAGCCGGGACTCGTTCTGCAAGCCGTCGCGGGGAGACACCTCGACGATCTGGATGCCTGTCACCCGCTCAGCATATCTGATATACGATTCTGCCCATGACGACAGGACCACTCGACGGCGTCCGGGTGATCGAGGCCGGGCAGCTGCTGGCCGGCCCGTTCGCCGCGACGTTGATGGCAGACCAGGGCGCCGACGTGATCAAGGTCGAGCCGCCGGGCGCCGGGGACCCGATGCGCCAGTGGGGCCGCACCGACGGCACCTCGCTGTGGTGGCCGGTCGTCGGCCGCAACAAGCGCTCGGTCACGTTGAACCTGCGCGAGGAGGAGGGGCAGGAGCTCTTCCTGCAGCTCGTGGCGAAGTCCGACATCGTCGTCGAGAACTTCCGGGCCGGCACCTTCGAGAAGTGGAACCTCTCCTACGAGCGCCTGCGCGAGGTCAACCCCGGCATCATCCTGGTCCGCGTGACGGGCTACGGCCAGACCGGTCCCTACTCCTCGCGCGCCGGCTACGGCTCGATCGGCGAGGCCATGGGCGGACTGCGCTACGTCCTCGGCGACCCGGACCGGCAGCCGTCGCGCGCCGGCATCTCGATCGGCGACTCGCTCGCCGCGATGCACGCCACCGTGGGTGCACTGTCGGCGCTGCAGCACCGCAACGCGACCGGCGAGGGTCAGGTCGTCGACGCGTCGATCTACGAGTCCGTGCTGGCGATGATGGAGTCGCTGGTGACCGAGTGGGACCAGGTCGGCTACCAGCGCGAGCGCACCGGCGCGATCCTGCCGAACGTCGCGCCCTCGAACGTCTACCCGACCAAGGACGACCAGCTCGTCCTGATCGCGGCCAACCAGGACTCGGTCTCCTCCCGCCTGTTCACGTTGATGGGCCACCCGGAGTGGTCCGAGCCGGGTCACGCCTACTCGACCCACGTGGGCCGCGGCAAGGACCAGACCCACCTCGACGAGCTGATCTCGGAGTGGACCGCCACCGTCGACGCCGAGGAGCTCCTCGAGCTGATGGATGGCGGCGGTGTGCCGGCCGGGCGGATCTACAAGGCCTCGGACATGCTGGCCGACCCGCACTTCAAGGCCCGCGACTCCATCGTCCAGGTCCCCGACCAGACCTTCGGCACGCTGAAGATGCAGAACGTCGTCCCCAAGCTGTCCGCGACGCCCGGCTCGATCCGCTGGACCGGACCCGAGCTCGGCCAGCACAACGATGCGGTGTACGGCGACCTCCTCGGCCTCGGGGCTGAGCGGATCGCCGAGCTCCACTCGGCCGGCGTGATCTGATCCGGGCATGAGCAACGAACGCGACGACGACTACGCCAGCGTCGGCTTCCGCGGCCGGGTCGGCTGGGGGAGCAGGCCGGCGGTGGTGGTGGTCGACGTGGTCACCGCCTACCTCGACGGCGGCCCGCTGACCGACGACGGCGGCCGCTTCGAGAGCGCGCGCGCCAGCGCCGAGCGGCTCGTCGAGGCCGCCCGCGAGGGCGGACACCCGGTCCTGTTCACGACCGTGAAGCTGGCGGCCGGCGGCGCCGACGCCGGCTGGTTCGCCGTGAAGGTGCCGGGTCTGAAGGCCTTCGAGGATGGCTCGCCGTACGCCGCGTTCCCGGCGGCGCCGGCGCCGCGGCCGGGCGAGGTCGTGGTGACCAAGCAGTACGCCTCGTCGTTCTTCGGCACCAGCCTGGCGGCCACCCTGACCGCGGCGGGCGTCGACACGGTCGTCGTCGCCGGCTTCTCGACCAGTGGCTGCGTCCGCGCCACGGCGCTCGACGCCCTGCAGCACGGCTTCCGCCCGATCGTCGTGCGCGAGGCGTGCGGTGACCGGGATGCGGCGACCCATGACCAGAACCTGTTCGACCTCGACTCGAAGTACGCCGACGTCTTGTCGGAGGCCGAGGTCCTCGCCCACCTGACCGCCCCCACGACCCCCACACGGAGCTGACATGACCGTCGACCTGGACGCCACCGACCTGCAGTGGATCGAGCACCACATCGCCGGCAGCGACAAGCCGGCCCGGCTGGTGGTGCTGCACGCCGACGCCGAGCGGCAGACCCGCAGCGTCATGGTGCAGTTCCCGCCGGGCTGGAAGCGCGACGCCGTCGGCCACCAGCCGGCGGGCGAGGAGATGGTGCTCCTCTCGGGTGCGCTCAGCATCAGCGGCGTGACCGCCGGCGTCGGTGACTACCTGGTCGTCGAGCCGCGCGCGACCCGGTCCGCGACCTCGGTCGAGGACGACACCCGCGCGCTGGTGTGGTTCTCCGGGCCCGGTGGCGGCTGGACCGACGGCCCCGCCGCCGACGGCGGCACCGCGACAGTGGCCCCGCTGGTCGCCGGCGAGCAGCGGGGTGCCCACGCGGAGCTGGTCGGGACGACCAGCGTGCACGACGAGCTCGACGTGACGACCTTCGACCACGACGTCGACGTGCTGTGGGTCGAGCAGCGGCAGTGGGCGCACATCGCGGCCGGCGAGCCGGTCCCGCCCCGGGGCGGCCGCGCGGTCGTCCGGCACTTCGGCTGAGGAGCCCGGAGGAAAGACCCGCGGGCTGTCGATCCCGCGGGCTGTCGATCCCGCGGTACCGCCGTTCGTCTCCTGGGTGAGAGGGTCCGATCAGGACCTGTTGCAGATCCCAGGAGAGACCGATGAAGTACATGCTGATCATGCGGGCGACCGACGAGTCCTTCGCGGCGATGGCCGAGATCGACTTCGACGAGATGCTCGCGACCATGGGCGCCTTCAACGAGGAGCTGATCAAGGCCGGCGTGCTGGTCGCGGCCGAGGGCCTCGACGACGCGGCGACCGGCGTGGTCGTCGACTACTCGCAGTCCCCGCCGGTCGTGACCGACGGGCCGTACGGCGAGACCAAGGAGCTGTTCAACGGCTTCTGGATCCTCGACGTCGCCTCCCAGGAGGAGGCCGTCGAGTGGGCCAAGCGGGCGCCCCTGGGCGGCCCCGGCATGAAGGCCGAGATCCGCCGGGTACCGAGCATCGACGAGTTCCCGCAGGACAACCCGTGGATCCAGCGGGAGCGGGCCTGGCGCGAGTCCACCGGCCAGCTGTGACCGCTCGGGCCGCCGTCGAGGCGGTGTGGCGGATCGAGTCCGCACGCATCGTCGCGACCCTGGCCCGGTACACCGGCGACGTCGCGCTCGCCGAGGACCTGGCCCAGGAGGCGCTCGCCCAGGCGCTCGTCACCTGGCCGCGCGACGGCGTGCCGCCCCAGCCCGCCGCCTGGCTGCTGACCGTGGGGCGGCGGCGCGCGATCGACGCGTACCGCCGCCGCTCGGCGCTCGATGAGCGGTACGCCGCCATCGCCCGGGACCAGGACTCGGCGGCCGCCTCCGCCCAGCAGGTCGACGTGCTGTGGGATCCCGACGAGATCGACGACGACGTGCTCGCGCTGATGTTCATCGCGTGCCACCCCGTGCTGTCGCCGGAGGCACAGGTCGCGCTCACCCTCCGGGTGCTGGGCGGTCTGACGAGCGACGAGATCGCCCGCGGATTCCTCGTGCCGACCGCGACGGTCCAGGCCAGGATCACCCGGGCGAAGAAGACGCTCGCCGCCGCGGAGGTGCACTTCGGACTGCCCGACCCCGAGGACCGTCGAGAGCGGCTGGGCTCCGTGCTCAGCGTGCTCTACCTGATCTTCACGGAGGGCTCGAGCGCCTCGTCGGGCCCCGAGCTGATCCGCACCGACCTGGCGCGCGAGGCGATCCGCCAGACCCGCGTGCTCGCCGGTCTGATGCCGGACGAGACCGAGGTGCAGGGGCTGCTCGCCCTGCTCGAGCTCACCGCGGCGCGATTCCCCGCACGCACCGCCGAGGACGGTGAGCCGGTGCTGCTCGAGGATCAGGACCGGCGCCGCTGGGACCGGGCAGCGATCCGCCGGGGCCGAGCCGCGCTGGCGCAGGCGGGCCGGGTCGGTTCCGGTCTCGGGTACTACGGACTGCAGGCCTCGATCGCGCAGGGCCATGCGGTCGCGCCATCGGTCGACGAGACCGACTGGGCTCGGATCGTCCTGCTCTACGAGGCGCTGGCGAGCCTGGCACCGTCGCCGGTCGTGGACCTCAACCGCGCCGTGGCGGTCTCGATGGCCCAGGGGCCGACGGCGGCGCTCGCGATCGTCGACGAGCTGGTCGCATCGGGCGCGCTGGCGAGGTCGCACCTGCTGCCGAGCGTCCGCGGTGAGCTGCTCCGGCGGCTCGGGCGCACCGAGGAGGCGCGCGAGGTGCTGGCGCTCGCCGTACGCCGGTGCGACAACGAGCGCGAGCGGGGCGTCCTCGAGCGGAAGCTGGCCGCGCTCGGGGACACGATCGCCTAGCCTGTGCCCGTGAGCGACGTGCTGGACGACGGGCCGTTCTTCCACGGCACCAAGGCCGACCTCCAGGTGGGGGACCTGCTGACTGCGGGCTACCGGTCGAACTACCGGTCCGAGGTGGTGATGAACCACATCTACTTCACCGCCCTGATCGGGCCGGCCGGGCTTGCCGCCGAGCTCGCGGCGGGCGACGGTGCTCCGCGGGTCTACGTCGTCGAGCCCACCGGGGCGTTCGAGAACGACCCGAACGTGACCGACAAGAAGTTCCCCGGCAACCCGACCCGGTCCTACCGCAGCACCGACCCGATCCGCGTCGTCGACGAGGTCACCGACTGGCCCCGGCTGACTCCCGAGGCACTGCAGGAGTGGCGTGACCGGTTGGCCGAGCTCCGCGCGCAGGGGCGCGACGAGATCATCAACTGACGGTCGCTGGTTGCTGCCGGTGGTCGTCGAGCTAGTCCTCCGGGTCGGGAGCTGTGGGTGTCGCCGCCACCTGGCTCGACCTCGCGGACTCGTTGCCGCTGGTGTCCACGCTCGTGACCGCGAACCAGTGAACGACGCCGTTCGGGAGCAGCGACACCGTGACGTGGTCCGAATCGGTCTTCTTGACGAGCGACCAGGATGTACCGGCGGTGCGCACCCACACTTCATGGTGCGCGAAGTCCTTGGGCACCACCCTGGACCAGCTGAGTTCGACCGCACCGTCTCCGGGAACGGCGACCAGGTCGAAGGGCGCCCTCGGTGGTGTCACATCGGTTGCGGTGAGCTGCTTGGTAGCGGATTGCACGGGTCGGGCTCCTCGATGGCGCAACGCAACCGCGCGATAGTTGGCCCGGCCCAGGGCGGGCGTGATGGTGAAAGTGGCCCGGCCGCGACGGTCGACCGCGCTGGTTCTGACCGCCCGCCACGAACCCGCGGACCGCATCTGTAGAACGATGGTCCGGCCCGCCCGGACGGGCGTGGCGCGGACGGAGGCGCGGACCTGCTCGCCTTCGCCTACGACTCTGCGGTTGAAGCTGAGTGCGACCCGCTGCCGCTGGACGGAGAGGCTGCGGGCACGGCTCGTGGCGGCGGTGTACTTCTTGTTTCCCTTGGTGACTGACTCCACCACGGCGCGGTAGCTCACCTTGGCCCGGGGTGCCTTGAAGGCGCTCGACGTCTTGCCGTTCGCGCTGGTGACTCCCGAGCCGAAGTCCTTCCAACGTCCGTTGACCTTCCGCTGAACCATGACCGTGCGGCTGATCGCCGGTCGCACCCGGATCTTCATCCGGAACGACTCGCCGGCGATCCGCTTGCGAGGGGCCAGGACGAGGTGAACCTGTGAGCGCACCGTCGTGATCTGAGGCTCCGGATCGGGCGTCCCGCCGCCCCCGCCCGGCGGAGTGGTGCCGTAGTAGGTGGGCGCTGGATTCGACTCGCAGGCGATGCCGTCACCGTCGCTGTCCAGGCGATGGGGATCGGACTGCGGTCCTCCGTGATTGAGGAAGAAGATCTGCGCTGCGCGCTGGCTGGCGAAGTCACCGCAGTCGCGGTCGGCGGCGACGGCCGCGGGTGCCGCGACCAACGAGGCGAGCACGATGACAAGCGTCGTGAGAATGCCGAGAAAAGGTCGACGTGGCACGGGATCCTCCAGGGCGGATGGCACGCAGGTGCAGGAAGGCTACGCCGGGTCGGCAGGTCTGTCAGACGATCCGTGGATTACCGGAGACCGCGACGAAGAGCGGCGTCGGGCGGGGGAGGAATGCGACATGCCGTCACCTGACCGTGGGTGAGGCGCGGGCGAAGCAGGCCTCGACATCAACACCTCACCACCTGTGGATAGGCGGCTCCGATCGTGACCTCATCGTGACTCAGAGCCCTGTGAAATAAGGGGTTCTGAGCGTTTCGATGTCGGTGGTCAGTGCTTGAGTAGCACCATGACAGCGATGACCACACCTCGGCACCGGGTGTCGGTCGCGGCCGCGCAGATGCGCGGCATCGCGGCCGACGTCTCCGACGCCTCGGTGTGGTCGATGTCCGTCGAGGAGACCGGCGCGACGCTGCTGGAGCTCACCCGACTTGAAGCGCAGGTCCATGAGCTCAAGGCCCGGGTCGCCGCGCACGCCGACGACCTCCACGTCGGCCAGGACGTCGGTGCGTCCTCGGCGGCGAGCTGGTGGGCCCACCAGACCAGGACCACCCGCGCGGCCGCGCACGGCACGGTTCGACTCGGCCATGACCTCGAGACCCATCCGCTGACTCGCGACGCGCTGGCCTCCGGCGACCTCCTCGCCGAGCAGGCGCGGACGATCGTCCGGTGGGTCGACCAGCTGCCCGACACGCTCGACGCGGACACGGTCGAGGAGGCGGAGCGTCATCTCCTCGAGCAGGCAGCCCACCACGACGCGAAGGCGCTGAACCGGCTCGGGAAGCGACTCTTCGAGGTCGTCGCGCCCGAGGAGGCCGACGCCCGCGAGGCAGCGCTGCTCGAACGCGAGGAGGCCGCCGCCATCAGGGCCTGTCACCTGCGCATGCACGACGACGGCGAGGGCAGGACCCACGGCACCTTCACCATCCCCACCTTCCACGGCGCCGCACTCGCGAAGATGCTCCAGGCGATCGCCACCCCCAAGCACCAGGCCGCCATGAACGGACCGGGTGCGGCGCGCCGCACCACCCCGGAGGCCATGGGGCAGGCGCTCTGCGAGCTCATCGAGCGCTACCCGGCGAGCAAGCTCCCCCTGACCGGCGGCGTGAACGCGACGGTCGTGGTGACCGTGGACGTCGACGTCCTGCTCGGCCGGCTCGAACAGGCCGGCATCCTCGACACCGGGGAGGCGATCAGTCCTGGCATGGCCCGCCGCCTGGCCTGCGAGGCCGGGATCATCCCCGCCGTCCTCGACGGCGCCTCCCAGCCCCTCGACCTCGGCCGCAGGCGGCGCCTGTTCACCGACCACCAGCGGACCGCCATCCAGCTCCGTGACCGTGGCTGCCGGGCCGAGGGGTGCGACCGCACCGCCGGGCTCCACGCCCACCACCGGACCCGCTGGACCGACGGCGGCCCCACCGACCTCGACAACGCGGTCTCCCTGTGTCACTGGCACCACGCCCGAGCCCACGACACCCACTACGTCACGACCTACCACGCCAACGGCGAGGTCGCCTTCCACCGACGAACGTGAGGGTGGGTCGTCGGTTCACGGACGGCGCCCGCGCCCGATGCGGCCAGATGGCTAGGAGCTCGCGCCTCCGTCAGGTCATCAGCTTCCAGTGTCCTTCGGTGACGACCTCGACGGCGCCGTCGACCACGCTGATGGCCGTCTGGTCGTCGATGGCGTACGCCGGGCCGGAGATGCCGGCCGCCCACTGTTCCGCCTCGGCCATGGAGTTGCCCGGCATGCCGTCCTGAGCCAGGTGCGGACAGATCGAGAAGTCGACGACGCCCAGTGTGCTGTCGTCTCCCGTCGGCGGGCGCCACTGGATGAAGTCGTCCCCGACCTCGGGAGTCATCACCATGCTCCCCGCACTCAGCCCCACCCAGACCGTCTCGGTCAGCGACGGGAGCAGGTCGGCCAGCCCGGACTGCCGCATCCAGTGGCACAGGTAGAGCACGTCGCCGCCCGCTGCCAGCAGGACGTCGGTCTCCTCGACCAGGGGGACCCAGAGCTCTGCGTCGATGCTCGGGAGCGCGGTGAGCTCCAGCACGCCGACGGACTTCCAACCCAGACCGACCATCGGCAGGTGCGAGTTTCCGCTGATGAACTCCCAGACCTCGACGCCAGGGCCGACCCAGGGGTGCCCGTACTGCGCCGTGGGGATGCAGAGCGCTGTGGAGTCGGCGATCGGCTTGCCCAGGAGCTCGACCAGTTCCTCGCGGATGCTCGCGTTCGTGACGCCCGCGGACGTGAGAAGAAGCTTCACGGTGCCTCCCGGCAGGGTGTGACGAAGGGCCGTGGTGTACCGACCCGTGGCCACAGCAAGAATCATCGCTGGTCCACGCACGCCGAGGCGCCACCGTCGGCCGGGGCGGCTTCGCGAGCTGAGCCATTCACCCCTTCCGCGTGAGGCGGAGGCAGGGTGCGGGCGTTCGAATGGTGAGCCACGCAGACGCTTGAAGGAGCCCCGATGAGCCAGGACGACCACGCCCGCACGATGTTGCCGATCCCGGACCGCGCCGCGCCAGGTCTGACGACCTACGACGCGAAGGACCCGGACACCGCGTTCCCGCCGATCGAGCCGCTCCTGCCGCCGGAGGGTGCACCCAACGTGCTCGTGGTGCTCCTCGACGACGTGGGCTTCGGCGCCTCGAGCGCCTTCGGCGGCCCGTGCCACACGCCGGTGGCCGAGCGCCTCGCGGCCGGCGGCCTCAAGTACAACCGCTTCCACACGACGGCGCTGTGCGCACCGACCCGGCAGGCGCTGCTGACGGGTCGCAACCACCACTCGGTGGGCATGGGGAGCATCACCGAGACCGCGACCTCGGCTCCGGGCAACAGCTCGCTGCGCCCCAACACCAAGGCCCCGCTGGCGCTCACCCTGAAGCTCAACGGCTACTCGACGGCGCAGTTCGGCAAGTGCCACGAGGTGCCGGTCTGGCAGTCGTCGTCGATGGGCCCGTTCGACGCGTGGCCCTCCGGCGGCGGTGGGTTCGAGACGTTCTACGGCTTCATCGGCGGCGAGAACAACCAGTACGACCCGGCGCTCTACGAGGGCACCACGCCGGTCGAGCCGCCGGCCACGGCCGAGGAGGGCTACCACCTGACGGAGGACCTCGCCGACCGCGCGATCGGGTGGGTCCGCCAGCAGAAGGCGCTGATGCCCGACAAGCCCTTCTTCATGTACTTCGCCCCCGGCGCCACCCACGCACCGCACCATGTGCCGAAGGAGTGGGCCGACAAGTACGCCGGGCAGTTCGACGATGGCTGGGACGTGCAGCGCGAGCGCACCTTCGCCAAGCAGAAGGAGCTCGGCGTCATCCCGGCCGACGCCGACCTGACCGCCCGCCACGACGAGATCGCGGCGTGGGACGACATGCCCGACGAGCTCAAGCCCGTGCTGGCGCGCCAGATGGAGGTCTACGCCGGCTTCCTGGAGCACACCGACCACCACGTCGGCCGGATCATCGACACCCTCGAGGACCTCGAGATCCTCGGCGACACGATCGTCTACTACATCATCGGCGACAACGGCGCCTCCGCCGAGGGCACCATGAACGGCGCCTTCAACGAAATGGCGAACTTCAACGGCATGGCCGCGCTGGAGACGCCCGAGTTCATGCTCGCCAAGATGGACGAATTCGGCTCGCCGGACTCCTACAACCACTACTCGGTCGGCTGGGCGTGGGCGATGAACACGCCGCTGCAGTGGACCAAGCAGGTCGCGTCCCACTGGGGCGGCACCCGCAACGGCACGATCGTGCAATGGCCGGCGGGCATCGCCGAGCCGGGCGGCGTGCGCTCCCAGTTCACCCACGTGATCGACCTGGCGCCGACGGTGCTGGAGGCCGCCGGACTGCCGGAGCCGACGATGGTCAACGGGGTGCTGCAGTCGCCGATGGAGGGCACCTCGATGCTCTACTCGTTCAACGAGGCCGAGGCGCCCGAGAAGCACGACCTGCAGTACTTCGAGATGTTCGGCAACCGGGGCATCTACCACCGGGGCTGGAGCGCGGTCACCAAGCACAAGACGCCGTGGCTCATGGTCGGCGCCACCATGCCGGAGTTCGACGACGACGTCTGGGAGCTCTACGACGGCAACCACGACTTCAGCCAGGCCCACGACCTCTCGGCCGAACACCCGGAGATGCTCGCCAAGCTCCAGCGGCTGTGGATCATCGAGGCCACCAAGTACAACGTCCTGCCCATCGACGACCGCGGCGCGGAGCGACTCAACCCCGACCTCGCCGGGCGGCCGACGCTGATCAGGGGCGACTCGCAGCTGTTCTTCTCCGGCATGGGCCGGCTCTCCGAGAACAGCGTGGTGAGCATGAAGAACAAGTCGTTCTCCGTGACCGCCGAGGTCGAGATCCCCGACGGCGGTGCCGAGGGCGTGATCATCGCGCAGGGCGGTCGCTTCGGCGGCTGGGCCGTCTACGTCAAGGGCGGCGCCCTGAAGTTCGCCTACAACGTGCTCGGGATCCAGGAGTTCACCACCGTCGCCACCTCGACCGTCCCCGCGGGCAAGCATCAGCTGCGGATGGAGTTCGCCTACGACGGTGGCGGGCTGGCCAAGGGCGGCGGGGTCACGCTCTACTACGACGGGGAGCTGGTCGGGACCGGCCGGGTGGAGGCCACCCAGCCGATCGTCTTCTCCGCCGACGAGACCACCGACATCGGCCACGAGACCGGGACGACCGTCACGCCCGACTACACGGCGGCGACGAGCCGCTTCACGGGCAAGATCGCCTGGGTCCAGCTCGATCTCGGCGACGACGACCACGACCACTACATCGACCCCGAGGAGCGGCTGCGGGTGGCCATGGCCCGCCAGTAGCGCCGGCGGCCGACGCCGGGACGGCTCAACCCGCGAGGGCCGCCTCGGCGTCGGCGTCGTAGTACTTGGTGGTCCGCTTCAGGACCACCAACGTGATGAACAGCGGCGGTAGCAGTGCCAACATCGCCAGGCTCAGCGAGCCGACGGCATCCGAGGTGATCCCGACGAGCAGCGGACCGGCCGCGCCGCCGAGGGTCATCAGGAACTGCAGGAGTGCGAACCCGAGCCCGCGCCGGCTGGCCGGGACGACGTCCGCGGAGGCCGCGGTGAGGTTGGGGATCGCGCCGGCGAAGCCGACGCAGCACACGGCGATCAGGGTGAGGCGCACCGGCAGGCCGGGGATCAGCACCACGCCGGTCAGGGCGACGGCGCCGAGGACCAGGAAGCCGAGCGCGGTGCGCAGCCGCCAGGCCGACTTCGTGCCGTGCCCGCGGTCGCCGATCCGGCTGCCGAGGATGATGCCGAGCACGATCCCGGTGCCGCCCACGGCACCCGCGAGCCCGGCCGCCGCGTCGTAGTCGAGGCCCTCGGACCGCTCGAGCAGGCTGGGCAGCCAGTAGAAGAGGCCGCCGAGTCCGAGGTAGAGCAGGGAGAGGCTGGCGATGACGCCCCGCAGCGCCCTGATCTGGAGCAGCTCGCGCGCCTCGCGCATCATCGAGCCCCGGTCGGCGAGCGTGACCGCCGGCGTGGCCGGGTCGGACGAGCCGCCCCGCATCCGGTCGATCCGGTCGCCGAGGCCGCGGACCGGCTCGCGCATGGTGAGCACGAGGAGCGCGACCAGGACACCGGGCACCGCGACGATGAAGAACACCGAGCGCCAGCCGACGGCCTCCGCGAGCACACCGCCGAGGGCGACGCCGACCGGGAGGCCCATGTAGTAGCCCGCCCGTTCGAGCCCGTAGGCCTTGCCGCGCGCCTTGCCCGGGTAGTAGTCGGCCAGGAGGCTGGAGGCGGGCGGGTTGTAGAGCTGGCCGGCGGCGCCGAGCAGGATCCGGCTGATGAAGAAGATCGCGAACGTGGTCGCGACGCCGCTCAGCACCGAGCACGCCGCCCAGACCAGGACCACCAGGGCGATGATCGATGTCCGCCGTCCCGTGTCGGCCAGCCGTCCCGCGGGCAGCAGCAGCACCACGCCGGCGACGGCCGCCGCGGTGGGGATGGCCCCGGCGAGGGTGTCGCCGAACCCGAAGTGGTCCTGGATGGCGGGCAGGGCCCCGGCGACGAGGTTGAACTCGACTCGGTCGATGAACGCGACCAGCGCGATGACGATGGCGGGCCACCACCCGAAGGGAGCGGATCGCGAGAGGTCGACGCTCACCGGCTCACGGCCCGGGTAGGCCTCGACCTCGATGAGGTCGGCCGAGGCCGCGGATCCGTTTCGAGGCGCTTCCGACATCCGGCCTGCTCCTAGGGTTCGGGGGAGTGTTGTGCGAGGCTGGTACAGAGCGTAGATCATATATAGGAGTCGTGAATGTCGATCGTGCGTGTGGCCGCCGTCCAGTTCGCCGTGACCGAGGACGTCGAGGCGAACCTCGCCACCTGTCTGCGGATGACCGACCGCGCGGCAGCAGAGGGCGCCCGGGTCGTGGTGCTCCCGGAGTTCTGCAACCACGTCTCGTGGTACGACGATCGCGAGCACGCCCGACGGATGGCGCTCGACCTCGACGGCGAGTTCGTGGCCGCCCTCGCGGACCGGGCCCGCCGGCACGGCATCCACCTGATGGCGAACTGCACCCTGCGCCGCGAGGACGGTCGGACCACCGGGAGCAACCTGCTCCTCGGGCCGGACGGCGCCCTGCTGGCCGTGACGGACAAGCAGGTCCTGATGGGCAGCGAGCGCGACCACCTCGATCCGGCCGTGGCCGGCTCGCCCGTCGTGGACACCGAGATCGGCCGGGTCGGTCTCTACTCCTGCATGGACGGCGTCATCAACGAGACGCCCCGGATGCTCGCCGTCGGCGGTGCCCAGGTGCTGCTGAACAGCATCAACTCCTTCGCGCTCGACGAGGCCACGCTGCACGTGCCGGTCCGGGCCGTCGAGAACAGGGTCTGGGTGGTGGCCGCCAACAAGGTCGGGCCCCTGGTGCCCGAGCGGAGCATCGCGAT
Organism: Nocardioides sp.; assembly: GCA_049593675.1. Taxonomy (GTDB): domain Bacteria; phylum Actinomycetota; class Actinomycetes; order Propionibacteriales; family Nocardioidaceae; genus Nocardioides. The sequence goes on along the minus strand of JBAWHI010000311.1, from coordinate 1,895 downwards.
GGTCGCCGAGCGGGTCGGCGTGCCGGTCGAGCGCCTCCACGGGGCGGGGGAGAGCCAGATCGTCGCGCCGGACGGCACGGTCGTCGCGATAGGTCCGCGCTCCGGCGAGGCCGTCGTGGTCGCCGACATCGAGGTCGACCTGGCCGACGACAAGTGCCGCCCCGACGGCACCGACGTGATGGCGGCGCGCCGCCCCGAGCTCTACCGCCCGATCATCGAGCCGCCCCGCGGCCGGCAGCGACCGGCGGGGGCCGACGAGCTCGTGACCGCCGTCGTGTGCCCGGGTGACGGCGACGACATACGCGCCCTGCTGGCCGACGCGCTCGCGAGCGGCGCCGCGCTGGTGGTGCTGCCGGAGCTGGCCGACATCGACCCCGACGAGGTCGTGGTCGCGCTCGCCGGCAGCGAGGCGCTGGTGGCGATGAGCGTGGCCGAGGGGGACGGCCACGTGGGTGTGGTGCTGGGTGCGGCGGGAGACGTGCTGCGGCAGCCGCAGCTGCACGCCAGCGCCCGGCACGGCTGGGCGACGGCGCTCGGCGACGGGCTCGCGGTCGTCGACCTCCCCTGGGGCCGGCTCGCGCTCGTGGTCGGCGACGACGCGCTCTACCCCGAGACGTTCCGCCTCGCGGCCTTCCAGGACGTCGACGTCGTCGCGGTCCCGTTCACCACGCAGACCGCCGCCGACCTCGACCCGCTGCTGCTCGAGCGCGCCGCGGAGAACCGGATCAACGTCGCCGTCGCCAGTCGCCGTGGCGAGTACGGCGGGGGAGCGCTCTTCCCGCTCTCGACCGACTTCACGTTGTGGGCGCCCGATCGCGCACCGTTCTCGGGTGTCATCAGCCGGCCCGAGCCGGTCCTCGCGGACGGTCCGGTGTCGGTGGCGACGCTGCGCCCGGCGTGTGCGGTCAACCGCTTCGTCTCCAAGGGGACGGATCTGGTCGACGGCCGGCCCTGGGAGCTCGCGGGCGTGCTGGTCGAGCCGCTGGTGCGGGTCTGACCGCTCGCCTCGGGAGGCTGGTCCCGGCTACGACTTGTCGTCGCGGCGCGCGAGCGCTGCGGCCAGGGCCACCTCGCTGCCGTCGAGGTGGGCGACCCAGGCGACGCGCAGTGCCTCGGCGTCGCCCGCGCGGGCCAGGTCGAGGAGGAGCCGGTGCTCGTCGATGCGTGCCTCGGTGGTCTCCGGCGCCCGGTCCAGTCCCTCCATCAGCAGGTGGAGGTAGCGGTCCGCGGCATGCCACAGGAGGTCGAGCACGCGCCGGTCGGCGTCACCGCTGACGCCGTCGAGGATCGCGGAGTGGAAGGCGTGGTGGGCCGCGGCCAGGGTCGCCGGCTCCCGCTCCACGTGGGAGTACTCGTCGAGAGCCTCCTGGGCCAGGGCGAGGCGGTCGTCGTCCATCTCGGCCATCGCCCGCACGGCCAGGTCGCCCTCGACCAGCTTGCGCAGCCGGTAGATGTCGGCGAGGTCCTCGGCGCTCAGGGAGGCGACCAGGGCCGAGCGGCCCGGGCGGAGACTGACCAGCCCCTCGCTCTCCAGGCGGCGCAGCGCCTCGCGGACCGGGATGTGGCTGACGTCGAACTGCTCGCAGAGCTCCACGATCGACACGGCCGCGCCCGGACGGATGTCGCCGTTGAGGATCGACCGGTGCAGCTCGTCGGTCACGCGATCGACCAGCGACAGGTGCGCGATCGGCCGCACCGGCGTGGTGGAGCGTGAGCTTCGGGCCATGCGGGTCTCCCAAGGGTCGGACGAGTGGAACCGGGGTCGGACGGGGGTGGTGCGGGTGCCCATCGTCGGTCATCGTCGCACGCGGCCACCGAAGTGGGCTCGTGGCAAACACTTCCGCACCTATCCGATATCGTATATTCTCTAGGTGGGAGGTGCACATGGTCGACCC
>JBAWHI010000310.1:0-12410 GCA_049593675.1 Nocardioides sp. | reverse complement strand
GGCAAGAAGCGGATGAAGATGGTCGGCCGCGTCGAGGTCCCCCAGGAGGCGTTCGTCGCCGCGCTCTCCACGACCCAGCCCACGGAGAAGCCGAAGAAGTAGTGCGGGTCCCGGCCTCGTTCCAGGCCCACGCCGCGCGCGGCGCGGCCTGGCAGGCCTTCCTCGACCGGCTGCCGGCGCTCGTCGACGACCTCCTCGAGACCTGGGAGCTGTCCGTCGACGGCGTGCCGGGCCACGGCTCCGACGCGCTCATCGTGCCCGTGCGCACCGCGGCGGGACGCCCGGCGGCCCTCAAGGTCGGCCGACCGCACGAGGAGGCCGAGCACGAGTCGCTGGCGCTCCAGCACTGGCACGGGCGCGGTGCCGTCCAGCTGCTCCGGGCCGATCCCCGACGGTTCGCGCTGCTGCTGGAACGGGTGCACCCCGAGGACCTCGGCGACCTGTGGGACGTCGAGGCCTGCGAGGTCGTCGGCGGCCTCTACCGCCGGTTGGACGTGCCGGCCCCGCCGCAGCTGCGCGCCCTCGCGACGTACGCCGAGCGGTGGGCCGTCGGGCTCGACGGGCTCCCGCGCGACGCCCCGCTCCCGCGCCGGCTGGTGGAGCAGGCGGCGTCGTTGGGTCGTGACCTCGGCCGCGACGAGGCGACCAGCGGTCGGATGATCCACGGCGACCTGTCCTACGCCCACGTGCTCGCCGGCGACCGCGAGCCGTGGCTGGCGATCGACCCGGAGCCGCTCGACGGCGACCCGCACTACGAGCCGGCGCCGATGCTGTGGAACCGGTGGGAGGAGCTGGTCGACTCGCCACGGAGCGTGAGGGACGGTGTCCGGCTGCGCTTCCACACCATCGTCGACGCCGCCGGTCTCGATGAGGAGCGCGCCCGCGACTGGGTGGTCGTGCGGATGATGGCCACCGCGTGGGGTCTGCTCCAGGATCCACCGGGGACTCGGCGCCGGATCACCTCCGGCGCCTCCCTGACCCGGTGCATCGCGATCGCGAAGGCCGTCCAGGGCTAGGGAGCAGGGCCGGCCCAGGTTTCGGATAGGCGGTGTTCGGAAACGCTCCATTACGCAAGGCGTGACTCGGCACGCGCCGCTGATGTCGGGGGACCTGATGAACAACTCGCCGTGGCCGTCGGTCGATGGCTCGTTCCGGACCGCTCTGGAGCACCGCACGCCGACGCCGTTCTCGCACGGCCTGAACGGAGACCCGCGCCTCTCACTCGACGCGATCGCGCAGCTCGGTGACGAGCTGGGGGCGGAGTCCATCTCGGCCGAGAAGGCGCACAAGCCGTTGGTCTCCGCCGATGCCGGCGCCGGGACGACGCTCGAGGTGGCCGCCGTCTCGGACCAGATCCGCGCACTGGCCGCCAACGACTCGTGGTTCACGCTGCTCAACATCGAGCAGGCGGAGCCCTATCGGGCACTGGTCGACCAGGTCCTCGAGGGGCTCGCCTCGGGCGCGGGTCTGGATGCCCGGACGATGAAGCGGCGGATGGGGTTCGTGTTCGCGAGCTCCCCGGGCTCGGTGACGGCGGCCCACTTCGACATCGAGCACAGCTTCCTGCTCCAGCTCGAAGGGCACCGTCGTCTGGGTTTCGGCCGGTTCACGAGCACGGAGGACCGCGAGCGCGAGGTCCGCCGCTACTGGAACGGCTCCTTCGGTCGCCTGGACACGTTGCCCGAGCAGACGCTCGAGCTCGAGCTCGGTCCCGGACGTGGTGCCTACATCCCGCCGTACACGCCGCACTGGCTGGCGAACGGGGACTCGACGTCGCTGTCGCTGACCGTCACGTTCTTCAACCGCGACAACGCCGACGAGTCGATGGTGCAGGCGTTCAACGAGAAGCTGCGCCGGATCGGCGTGGACCCGAGCGTCTACGGCGACGCGCCTCGCAGGGACGCCGCCAAAGCGGCCTTCATGCGGGTCTACGGCGGCGTCAAGAACCGCTTCCGCCCCGAGACCTCAGCCTCGCACTGACGCGTCGGGCGGCGTCCTCGACGCGCAGCTGGGCCACTGCCGACGAGCCACGCGCAGCACGCAGGCGCCCGACCGGACGGGTGTGGTCGGCGAACGACGACTTGTAGCCCTCGGCGCCGCGCAGCAGATCGACCTCGTGGTGCCCGTGCGCGGCCGCATCCTCGATGACCGAGGCCAGCAGGACGGTGCCGGCGCTGCCGTGCTCGCGCTCCAGGGACCGGGCCACCTGGTAGAGCGAGAGCCGCCCGGCCAGCTCGAACCCGATCGAGACGGCGACGGTGCGGTCGCCGCCGAGCACGTCGACGCGTGCCTCGTCGACTCGGGCGCCGGCGAGGACCGCGCGCTCGAGCGGGTCGAGCTGGGCGACCAGCGCGCCCCGGTCGCCACGAGCGGTGTGGAGGGCGCGGAAGGCAGCGAGGGCGTCGGGGATCTCGGCGAGCGTCGCCCGCCGGTGTCGCAGACCGAGCTGGTCGAGCCGTCGGGCGCCTCGACGCACATTGCGCCGGAAGGCCGAGGAGCGGCCGGCGAGGTACGGGCCGTCCAACGGCTGGAAGGGGGCCCGATCGGCCGGCAGCGCCATCGCCCCGGTGGCCCGCTCCAGGAGCGAGCCGGCCACGACCCCGCGGACGTCCAGCAGCCGCGGACCTCGGGCGAGCCAGCGAGAGATGGCGACGACGACCCGGTCCTCTGCGCCCGGCTCGGCGAGGACGTCGAGATGGTCCGGGCACAGGACGGCCGGACCCGGCGCCACCATCCGACGGGCTCCGGCCCGACCGGCGCCCAGGGCCAGTCCGCCGATCAGCTCGGCCCCGGCGACCACCAGGACGTAGGTCGTCCGCTGCTCCGCCACGCTCTCCAGCCACCAGGAGCGCTGGAACGGCGAGGGCAGGCGCTGGCGGTCCACCAGGTCGTCCCAGGCGGTGCGCCAGTGGCCGAGGGCGGCGTGCGCCTCGACGACAGCGGGCACGTCACGGCTCGTCACGTCTCAGGTATGCCCACCCCGAGGCTCGGCTACGCGGGCTCGTTTCAATTCCGCAGCCGCGGGGAACGGTGGCAGTGCAACCGCTCGTCCTTTCTCGGGGCTCGAAGCTGGATGTGGCGACGCCGCACAAAGGGGGAACCGCCAGCATGTCCAACGACGCTTCGACGTCGTCGACCACGACGTCCAGCAAGCCGCCCGGCAAGACGGCCACCAAGCCGTCCAGCAAGGCGGACCCGAAGAAGGCCGGCACGTCGGACCGGGACGACTCCGGCTCCGGCCCCACAACGCTCGACACGGCCGTGGCATCCGCCCCGGCCGGAGAGCGCGCGAAGGAGATGCGCGCCGGCCTGGCGGTGCGCCGCGAGGCGGAGTCCCTGCTCGCGCAGGCGAGTGAGCTCCGCCAGAGTGCGGCCGCGGACGCCGACACCATGGTGACCGACGCCGAGGCCCTGGCAGCAGAGCTCCTGGCCGACGCCCGCGCTGAGAGTGAGCGCCTCGTCGCCGCGGCCCAGGAGCGCGCGGACGGGATCGTCGCCCGGGCCCGCGCCGAGGCCGATGAGCTGAACGACCAGATCCGGCGCGAGCGCGACCAGGTGCGTGCTCAGGTGGCGCAGGCCGTCCGGGCCGACGTCGACCACGCCCACGCGGGCCTGCAGTCGGTGTCGCCCGTCCTCGAGGACGCGATCACCGCGGTCGGGGATGCCCTCGCCTCGCTGGCCGTGCTGCGCGGCGAGGACTGGACGCCGCCCGCGGCGATCGAGGCGAGCGAGCCGGTGGAGGCCGAACCCGTCGTCGCCGTGCCGGCCGCACCGGCTGAGGAGATCGAGGTCGTCGACCCACGCGAGGACGCGCCGGTGAGCCTGCCCGCGAGTGGGGCTCCGGGCGCCGGCGACGACACCCGACCCCTCGGCTGGCTCTTCCGCTCCAGCCAGCCGTGAGCTCAGCGCGTCCGGCCCGCCTGAGCACACTGCGGAGCGGGCCGGGTCGGGTCCTCGGTCACCGGATGCACCAGGATGCGGTCGACCCGGGCTCCGGCCGGCAGCGAGTGGAAGAGCTGCATGCGGATGGACCGGCCGCCAGGCTGCAGGCAGGTCCAGCGACCGGAGACCACGGCTTGCAGGTCGCCGGCGCCGTCGGTGACCAACGCCTGGGCGATGACCTCGTCCTGGGGCTGACCGGTGCGCAGATCCGCGAGCACCACCGTGCCGTAGTCCGCCTGCTCGAGGCCGGTCGGCACGCCCCGGACAGCCGGCGCGGCGTCCGAGGTGTCGCCGGCCGGAGCCCAGGAGACCTTGCGGTAGGTCACGTCGACGCGATCGATCTCCGACGCGGCCGGCCCGACGTCGAGGTAGAAGCCGAACTGCTGACCGGGCGACAGGTCGACGATCTCGCAGCAGGCGGTGGCCGAGTCGATCGAGCTGCTGACCTGCTCGTCGTCGTCCGTGGTCGCGACGATGACGCCCTCGGCGTAGCGCAGCGTCCGGTCGCTCGTGTTCTGGACCACGACCGAGAGCAGGCCGTCGACGACGCCCCAGTCCCGGGTCACCAGGATCGGGCTGCCCGCCTCGCTCGCGGCACCGACGGGATCGGACGCGCTGGTGGCCGTGCCGTCGGACGCGTCGAGCTGGTCGGTGATGGCCGAGCAGCCACTGGTGACCAGCGCCGCAGCGACCACGGTCGCCGCAGTGGCGAGCGTTCTGCGCACGGTTCCCCCTCGTGGTCCAGCACCCGGTGTGCTGTCTACCGCCGATACCCCGGAGCGCGGGCGGCAAACCCGCGGCGCCTCGTCGAGGGCCGGCGATGACCGGGATCGAAACCGAGCGCCCGGAGCAGGTCGAGGCACCGCACTGGACCGTCGGCGACCGTCTCGCGGCCTTCGCCGCGCTCCTGCCGGCGGCCCCGGCCGGACCGGTCGTCCTGATGGTCGCCGACGACCTGGTGCCCCACCTCCGCACGGTCTACCCGACAGCGATCGCGGCCGGCCCCGGAGGCCCTCCGGCGCCCGCCGGCTCGGCGGCGCTGGTGGTCGTCGACACCGCGGTGCACGACGAGTCGGTGGCTGCGGAGCTGGTCGCCGCCGATGGGGTGCTGGCGGTCATCGGTCGACGCGGCCGGCTCCGGATCTATCCGAGCCTGAGCCACCCCGAGCTGGTGTGGCGGCGATCCTGGCCGGTGCAGATGGCCTCGGGTCCGATCCCCTGGGTGCGCCGGAGCCTCGGGCTCGGCATCGGCCGCGCGGACGCGGTGCCGCGACTGCGCATCGTGGGCAGCACGACGTCGTTCGTCGACGAGGTGCTCGCCGACCTCCAGGACGCCACCGGATCGCCGGGCACGCTCGTCGGTCTCGTGACCGGGGGGCACACCGTGCTGCGGGTGCGGACAGCGGACGGTGATCTGGCGGTGCGCCTGTCGCTGACCGACGCCGATCGGGTCGTCGACGTCGCCAGTCAGGTGGCGCAGAGCGTCCCGGCGGCGGAGCACCTGCTTCCCGTGGTGGTCGCCCACGGCCGGGCATCGGGCCGGCCGTGGGTGGCTACGCACTGGACGCCGCGGCGCCGCCGCCCGCTCACCTGGCCCTGGCCCGCCCGGGCGCGTCAGTGGCAGGTCGCCGAGGAGCTCGCAGGCCTGCTCGGCGAGGTCGTGACCGGACGCACCGGTCCCGGCTGGTCCGCGGAGTGGGTGGCCGGGGCCCACGTCGTTCCGGCTCGGGTGCGCGAACGGTGGCGCGATCGGCTCGCCGTGCTCGACGACGTACCCACCTCCTGGTGCCACGGTGACCTGTGGCCCGGCAACGTGCTGCTGGACCGGGAGGTCAGCACGGTGATCGACTGGGACAACGCCTCCGAGCGCGCCCCCCAGGGGCTCGATCACCTGCTCGTCCATGCCATGCGGTCGGCCGAGGCGACCGGCGGTGACGTGATCGAGGAGCTGCTCGCGCTGGTGGACGAGCCGGCTCCTCTCGCGGATCGCCTGGTCGCCGGGCGCCCCTGGGCCGAGCACGGGCGCGAGCGTCGACTCCCGCTCGTCGTGGCAGCGGTCGTGCTGCTCCTGCGCAACCGGTCGCTGCACGACCTGGGTCGCGAGCAGCTCGATCGCCACCTCGACCAGGTCGAGCGCGCCCTCGACGCTCGCGAGCCCGACGGACCACGGACTCCCGGCCCCGATCACGAGCCGGGCCGCGACGCCCAGCGCGACCCCGAGCCCGTGGGGGACCCCGAAGCCGGTCGCACCGCACGCGGTGCGCTGTGGCTGGCGACCAACGGAGTCGTGGTCAAGACCTCGCAGACCGTGGTGCTGCTGACCCTTGCCGCGATGCTCGCGCCGTCGGCGCTCGGCCTGGTCGCCCTCGGGACGCTGGTCGCGAACATCGCGGCGATCATCGCCAGCCTGGGCACGGCCAGCGCACTCGTCTACTGGCGCGGGGACGTGCACCGGGCCGCACGGACCGCGGTGACCATCGGCGTCGCCACCGGCGGCCTCCTCGCCGCGATGCTGTGGCTGGCCGCGCCCTGGCTCGCGGCTGCTCTCAATGCCGAGGACGGTGGCGCCGCCGTGATCCGCGGCCTGACCGTGACCGTGCCCTTCCTGGCGGTCGCCGCGGTCACCAACGAGCTGCTGCGGCGCCGGCTCGCGTTCGCGCGCCGGATCATCCCGGACACGGTCTCCTCGATCGTCGGCGCGACGATCGCGGTCGGTCTGGCGATGGACGGGCGCGGAGTCATGGCCCTGGTCGTGGGCCAGATCGTCCAGGCCACCTTGACGATGCTGCTCGCCTGGGTCGTCCACCCGCCGGTGCTGCCGGGCTGGAACGGCGAGGACGCACGGGGTCTGCTCTCGTACGGGGGCCCGTACGCCGGCGCGAACCTGCTCGAGCTCGTCCAGCTCAACCTGGACTACCTCATCGTCTCGTGGGTCCTCGGTGCCGGTGCGCTCGGCTTGTACTCGCTGGCGTTCCGGCTCGCCTTCATGCCCTACCTGATGATCGTCGTGGTCACGACCGGTGCCGCCTTCCCCTACCTGTGCCGCCAGCGAGGCCCCGACCTCGGTCGGGCCGCGATGACCGTGATGACCGCGACCCTGACGCTCGTGGCTCCGCTCTGCATCGGACTGGCGCTGCTGGCCGACCACCTGGTGATCCTGGGCGAGCAGTGGTCGCCCGGGGTGCCGGCTGTCGCCTGGCTCGCGCTGTACGCCGCGCTGCTGAGCGTCGGGCAGCTCGTGCAGACGACCCTCAACGCGGCCGGCCGGCCCACGCTGTCGATGCTGCTGCGGTCGTGCCACCTGGTGCTGCTGGTCGCGACCCTGCTCGCGGTCGCCCGGCTCGGTGTCACCGCGGTCGCCGTCGGTCAGGCGGCTGCGGCAGTGGTCATCTCGATCCTGGCGCTCGGCCTGGCCCGGCTCAACGTGCCGGGCTTCTCCCTGCGCCGACTGTTCTCCTCCCTGCGTCCCGCGGCCCTTGCCGCCGCCGTGATGGCAGGGGTCGTCCTCCTGCTCCGAGCGGTCGTCGACACCGAGTCGTCGTCACTGATCGACCTCCTCGTCGTTGGTGGGGTGGGGGCAGTGGCCTACGCCCTGACCGTGTGGGCCGTCGATCGCGAGCACCTCCGAGAAGCAGTCCGACTGGTGAGGAGGTCGTCGTGAGGAGCGGGGTCCGTGCCCTGGGCAGCACACTGCGCCCGATCGCCGCCGGGGCTCGTCGCGTCGCGGGCACGCGGGGCCTCACGATCGTCGGGTGGCACCGGGTCGACGGGGTCAGCGAAGGTCTCTCCACCGGCGTCGACGACTTCCGACGCCACCTCGACGAGCTCGCCGACTGGGGGGCCACCGTGCTGCCCCTGGAGGAGGCAGTCACAGCTCTGGACGCCGGGCAGCTGCCCGAGCGGGCCGTCGCGCTCACCTTCGACGACGGCTATGCGAGCGTGATCGAGACGGCCTGGCCGGTGCTGCGCGAGCGCGGGCTGCCCGCGACGCTCTTCGCCGTGACCGACTACCTCTCGGGCGACCTGCGCTTCGCGTGGGACCAGGGCGAGCCCGAGCACGACCGTCACCGGCTGGCGCGGGCCGAGGACCTGGTGGCTGCCGCCGAGGAGGGACTCGACATCGGATCCCACACGGTCACGCACCCCTGGCTGCCGGGGCTCGACCGCGACCGGGTCAAGCAGGAGCTGGTGGAGTCGCGGGACACCCTCGAGGACCTGCTCGGGCGTCCGGTCACCTCCCTGGCCTACCCGACCGGCGGCTGGACGCCGGCCGTGCGCGCGGTGGCCGCCGAGGCGGGCTACCGGACCGCGATCACCGTCGATCGCGGCATGAACACCCGCCGTACGCCACGCCTGTCGCTGCGGCGCGCGTTCGTGCCCGACGACCCGCGGGACCTCCGGTTGCTGCTCGACGGCGCCTACACCGTGCTGCGGCCGCTCGACACCTGGCGTCGGAGGAGCGGTCCCGCATGGTGAGGACCGATGAGCGGGTCGTGCTCCACTACCGCCCGGTCCGACGGCTGTTCGGCCGCAGCCGGCTCCGCCTCGTCGACCGGGAGCCGGAGCCGGACCCGCCCGAGCCCCGGGTGTCGCGGGTGCCGTGGTCGCTGCTGCTCCTGGTCGCCGTTGCCGTGCTCCTCGGCGTCCTCGTCGGCCTCGCCCCGGCACCGGTGGGCCTCGGACTCGTCGGGGTCGTCGCGGTGGTGGCGATGCTGGCCCGGCTGGAGTGGGCGGCGCTGGCGGTCGTGGCGACGGCCGTCTTCGAGGACTACCTCGCCCTGGTCTCGCCGGCGGCGATCAAGGCGCTGGGGATCCTGCTCGTGCTGGCCTGGGTGATCCGGCGCTGCCAGGGCCGGATCCACGACGGCCGTCGCAGCGCCGTCCTCACCGCTGCTCTGGTCTTCACCGCGACGCTGCTGATCTCCACGAGCGTGCACAACAACGGCCTGCCGGGACTGGAGGTCCTCGCCCGGTACGGCGGGTTCCTCGCCGTGCTCGTGGTGCTCGCCGACGTGGTCCGTGCCGGACTGAGCGCCGACCGGGTCGCCCGCGTCTACGTCGCCTCGTGCGCGGTCGCCGCGGCCTGCGGCCTGGTGTCCTACGCCGTCGGTGTCGATCGGCGAGTCGGCGGACCGATCGGCGACCCCAACGACTTCGCGTTCTTCCTGCTGCCTGCGATCGCGCTGGGGCTCGGTGTTCGCAGGACCGCGCGTCGCCGCTGGCCGTGGGACCTGGCGACCGTGATGGTGCTGGTGGCCGTGCTCGGCACGTTCTCCCGCGGAGCGATCCTCGGTCTGGTCGCCATGGTCGTTCTCGCGGTGGGCGCCCGGATGATCCGGATCCGGACGGCGTTCGGGCTGGCGGTCCTCGTCGCGGCCGGCGTCCTCGCCGTGGTGGCGACCCTCCCCGGGCTGGTCGCGACGAGCATCGAGCAGAAGGGCGTGGTCGCCGACCAGAACGTGTCCGAGCGGTTCGAGCTCTGGTCGGCCGCCACCAAGATGACCCTCGAGAGTCCCGTGGTGGGCCTGGGGCCCGGCGCCTTCGCGCTCGACCACGACGACTACACGAGCGGCCTGCCTGCCGACGTCAACCACCCGCTCGACGTCGCGCACAACACCTGGCTGGAGCTGTCCAGCGAGCTGGGTGTGCTCGGCCTGCTCGCCTTCGCGGCGCTCCTGGTCACCGCGTTCGGGACCGCCTGGTCGGCCTGGCGCCGCCGACACGACCCCGTGGCGGCGGCGACGGCGGTGGCACTCGTCGGCACCGCGGTGGCCGCCACCTTCGTCACCGAGCAGTACTACCTGCCGCTCTGGTTGCTGTGCGCCCTCGCCGTGGGAGTCGGTGCGAGGGCCGAGGTCGACGTCGAGGCCGAGGAGCGACCGCGGTGATCATCGCCCAGGTCACCACCCAGACCACCGGGGGACCGGTCGAGCACGCGGTCGACGTCGCGGTCGGACTGGCGGCACGAGGCCATGACAGTCACCTGGTCGGGCCCGTCACGCACCGGGCCGACGAGGCGCGCGACGCCGGCGTCACCTGGCACGACACCCCGGTGACGTCCAAGCGCGACCTGCGAGGTGCGGTGATGGCTGCGCGCCGGCTCGTCTCACTGCGCCCGGACGTCGTGCACCTCCAGGACCGTCGCGCCGGGTGGCTCGGTCGCGGGCTGGCGCCGGCCCTGCGGGCCGGGAGCCGCGACGTCGGGATCGTCTACTCCCTCCACGGGGTCGCCGATGGTCTCTCCGACCTCGTAGCGGGCAACGTGCGCGCTGCTGGGCGACGGCGTCGGGACCGCTGGTACTACCTGACCGGCGAACGGGCCGTGACCCGCTGGGGCGGAGCTCGGATCGTGACGCCGAGCGCCGCGGTCGCGGCGTACGTCGTCGACGCGGTCGGTGTGCCCGGCCGCCAGGTCGACGTGGTGCCCAACGGCGTCGACCCCGGGCGGTACGCCGTCGGGCGGTACGCCGTCGGGCGGGTCGCGGGGGGCGACTCACCGAGAGCGGTGTGGGTCGGTGTCCTGGACCCGGTGAAGCGGGTCGACCTCCTGCTGGACGTGGTGGCCGGCGTACCCGGGCTGCGTCTCGACCTGGTCGGCGACGGTCCGCTGCGCTCGTCGGTCGATCGGCGCGTGAGCGAGCCGGACCTGGCCGGACGGGTCACCCTCGCCGGTTGGGTCGACGACCCGGCGTCCCGGTTCGCGGAAGCCGATCTCTACCTCCTCTCGTCGGCCGCGGAGAACTGCCCGCTCTCCCTCCTCGAGGCCATGGCCAGCGGGCTCCCGGTGGTCGCGACCGCGGTCGGCGGCGTCCCTGAGGTCGTGCGGGACGGTGTCGACGGGCTCCTGTGCCGCGCCGACGACCGTGCGGGACTAGCGGCGGCCGTGCAGCGACTCGCCGGCGACGCCGCTCTGCGAGCGCGGATGGGGGCAGCCGCACGCCAGCGGATCCTCGACGGGTTCACCCTCGAGCACTGCCTCGATGGTCTGACCGCCAGCTATCTGGCGAGCAGGGGCGCCCGATGAGGACGCTCGCAGTGATCGCCGAGATGGGCTCCGGGGGAGCCGAGAGCGTCGTGGCCGACCTGACCGGCCGGCTGGTCGACGCCGGCCACGAGGTCGGCGTCGCGAGCAACGGTGGATGGCAGGCCGAGCGGTTGCGGAGTCGGGGAGTCCGCACCGTCGACGTCCCCCTGCGCGATTCCGGGACCGCGCCGCTGCTCGCCTCGGCGCTCCGGGTGCGCCACGAGCTCGTCCATCACCCGGTCGACGTGGTGCACACCCACAACGTCCGGGCCACGCTGGCCGCCGCCCTCGGCCGCCTCGGCACCCGGAGGCAGCCTCGGCTGCTGACCACGGTCCACGGGCTCGGTGCGAGCGACTACCCACGGGCCGCCCGGCTGCTCTCCCGGTGCAGCGATCTGGTCGCAGCGGTCTCGGACGACGTCGCTGCGCGCCTGGTCGCGGGCGGGCTGTCGCAGCGCAGGGTCGTCGTGGTCGAGAACGCCGTGCCGTCACCGGAGCCCCAGGACCGCGGTCCGGTGCTGGACGAGCTCGGACTCGGGTCGGACGTGCCCGTCGTGCTGTGCGCCGCCCGCCTCGAGTCGCCCAAGCGGGTGGACCTGCTGATCGACGCCTGGTCGAGCGTGCCGGAGGCGGTGCTGCTGGTCGCGGGCGACGGACCGGACCGGGCGGCACTGGAACGGAGAGCGCGGGGGAGCGAGGGGGTGCGCATCCTCGGCGACCGGCGCGACGTGGGGCGGCTGCTCGCCGCGGCCGACCTGCTGGTCTTGCCGAGTGACCGGGAGGGTCTGCCGATGAGCGTCCTCGAGGCGATGGCCGCCGGTGTCCCGGTGGTCGCGAGCCGGGTCGGGGGGCTGGCCGATCTCGACCCGGCCGCGGTCGCACTGGTGGCGCCCGGCCGGGTGCAGGACCTGGCCGCGACCATCACATCGCTGCTCGCGGACCACCCAGCTCGCGAGGCTCAGGCGGCGTATGCCCGCGAGCTCGTGGGACGACGGTATTCGTCGGATCGGATGCGAGATGCCTACGAATCCCTTTACGTCGACCTGATCTCAAAGTCGAGGTGGTCCGTAACAGACAGGAGGCCGAGTCGTTGAGCCAGCGGTTCGTGACGATGACAACCTGCATCGGCGCGGACTGACTCGGGGGTGTGACCGCATGGGGAAGACCTCTCCACGGTGAGTCGAACAGCAGGGGTGGGGGAGCATGGATCCGAAGGACCTGGGCCGGGCCGTATGGCGGCACCGGCTGTTGGTGGCGACGATCGCCATCGTCACGATGGGGGCGGTCCTGGCCGGCCTGTGGCTGGCGCCCAAGACGTACGAGTCGACGGCCACGCTCACGGCCGCGGCGACGCCGGACGCCGTGGAGACGGGGGAGAACCTCGACTCGCTGCGGGGCAGCCTGGCCGAGCTCGCCAACTCCGAGGACGTCTTGGAGGAGGTGT
>JBAWHI010000309.1:0-12044 GCA_049593675.1 Nocardioides sp. | reverse complement strand
GCCGCCGCCCGCAGCACCAGATGTCCCGGCACCGGTGGCGCCACCACCGCGAGAGCCACCGCTGCCGCCGGCGTAGTCCGGTGGCGGAGGCGGCGGGGGCGGCTCGCCGTGAATCTCACGCATCGTGTCGGCCGAGCGGGCGTAGACCACGTCCATCTGGTCGGCGTGCTGCTTGGCGACGCGTTCGCGGCGCGCCTGCTCGGCCTCGAAGGCCGCGACGTCGGCGTTGTGCTCCTGCTGGGCCTTGAGGCCCGCGGGTGAGTTCGGGTGCGGATGCGGGGTGAGCGTGGGGCGCCTCCCCGAGGTGTCCGGCCCGAGGTCCACGTCGCGTGCGCGCTTGGCCTCCTCCAGGACCTCGGCGGCGTCCTCGAGCGCACGGGTGCCGTCCCGGAGCTTGTCGGCGCGCTTGCGCATCGCCTCCGCCGAGCGCGCGAACGCCGAGTTCATCGCCTCGGCGGTCCGGGTCCCGGCCTCACCGACGGGGGTCGGCATCGACTCCTTGGCGAGGGCGTCTGCGACCTCCCCCAGCATCCGCGCGCACTCGGACCACTCGAAGGCGCGGGCCTGGATGTTGCCGGGCTGACCGTTGGTCACCGCCTGGATCAGCCGGGTCTCCTGCGGGCCGGCCATCAGGCGCCATCCCCCGGAGCCGCCTCGCCGCCCGGGGCGGGCGGAGCGATGCCGTTGTCGTGGAAGTTGTCGGTCGAGGAGTAGGCCTCGGCCTCGCGGGTGCCGCGGGCCAACTGGGCCTGCACCTCCTCGTCGGTGCCGGTGATGTCGTCACCGAACCGGATCACGTTGGTCGCGTAGCCCTCGAGGCCGGCCACCATCTCCTCGATGGCTTCGACGACGTGCTGGTAGGCCGTCGAGGTCTGGGTGTCGAGGTCGAGTCCGTTCATCGAGCCTCCGAAGGCCCGTTCGGGGAGGCCTGCGGGCTTGCTGGCCCGAAGTCGTCTGCCGTTGGACTCGAGGATCCTGCCGATCCTCCTGATCGTGTCCGGGTCGACGCCGGCTCCGCCCAAGATCTCGAGCGCTAGCACCATCAGTCCCACACCCCCTGTACCGAGAAGCCTGACTCGCGCGCCCGCGAACCACGCCGTCCATCACTATCGTGGGTCATCTGCCCTGACCCGGGTACAACCAAACCAGGAATGGGTAGACGGATGGAAGTTCACCGGCCGCCCTCTCGGAACAGGAGCCTGACGTTGCGTCGGACCGCCCTCCCGATCCTTCTCACCCTGCTCGTCTCCCTCGTCGGCTGCGGCGAGGGCAGCGACGACCCCCAGACCGCGCCGAGCAGCGACACCTCGCCCACCGCGACGGCCTCCACCGAGAGCACCGGGAGCACCGAGCCGACTCCGGCCGCACCGGCGGTCGAGCCCGCCACCGGGCCGCTCATCGATCAGAAGCGGATCCGGCTCCACGCACCCGAAGGCTGGAAGCGGAAGCCTCCCAGCACCCCGCTGCTGACCCTGAGCTATGACCGCGAGACCTACAGCGACCTCACCCTCGGCGACCTCCCGGCCGTGCGAGAGGACCTCACCCTCGACCAGATCGCCCAGGTCGCCCGCCGTAACCGCCGCGGATCCACCACGAACCTGCGGATCCTCGACCCCGTCCAGATCGCGGAGGTCGACTGGTACCACCTCCGCGGCAAGGACGGGCCGGACGCCACCTTGGACGTCTACGGCACGACGTTCAACGGCAGCCAGTCCACCCTGACCTTCTCGCTCAAGAACGAGATCCCGGCCGCCGAGCGACAGGAGATCATCGACTCGGTGCTCGCCTCCGTCGAGTGGAAGTAGCCCGGACTCCAGTCAGCGGTTGCGCAGCGTTCCCGGGAACCACCTGTCGGTCCAGACCTTCGCGGTGTGGACCCGGCGGCCGGAGGACGGCGCGTGCAGGATGAAGCGCTTCCCCTTGTTGGATCCGGCATAGATCCCGACGTGGTAGACGCCACCGCCATCGTGGAAGAACATCAGGTCGCCGCGCTTCATCTTGGCGCGGCTGATGCGCTTCACGAAGCCGGCCTGGGCCGAGGAGGTGCGCGGGATGTTGGAGAACCCGGCCTTGCGGTAGGCGAAGTAGATCAGGCCCGAGCAGTCGAACGCACCGGGCCCGGCCGCGCCGTAGCGGTAGGGGTCGCCCTTCTGGCGCTTCGCGATGGTGCGGGCCTTGTCGATCCGCTTGGCGGTGGCCTTGCGGTGGCGGGCCTTGGCGGACGTCGCCTCCGCGGCCGAGGTGGCGTGCGCGCCGACCCCGTGGGCGTCGGCGGTCGGAGCGCTGGTCAGCAGGCCGAGCGCGAGGGCGCCGCTGGCAGCGGCGCGCAGGATGAGGGACATGTGGATGGTTCCTTCCCACGCCTGCGAGGTGAGCTGTCGGGTTCGGGCGAGAAGGTGCCCGGCCACCGGCTGGTGGCTTCACCCCGAGCGGCAGCCGGACTGCTGCGGCCGCGAAGGTGGTTCCCCCACTCCTGCCCGACAGGTCCGTTCCGCGCCCCGGGCGGGCAGGACTCGGCGTGTCCGGGGGCGGGCGTTGCGGCGTGCAACCGGTCGCCGACGCTGCCAGAGGATCGCGGCGATCGCGACTTCGCGACCCGGCGATGCGGTGACGTGGGTCACAGGTGCCGCGTGACAGCCGACCCCTCTTTGGTGAAGGTCACACAGTGACACCGGTGTGAGCCGTGCCGGATCGCCGGCTATCGGCGCGGCAGCAGCACCTCGATGCCATCGGCCGGATGGTCGCCCCGGACGCGGCCGCCCAGGGACTCGACGACGGCTCGTGCCTTGCCGATCCGGTCGACCGCCTGAGGCCCCTGTCCCGGATCCGCGGTGCGCCCGTCGGACTCGATGCGGATCCGCAGCTGACCGGCCTCCTCGCCGTGGAAGACCAGTCGGACCGGACCGACCCCGCGGCGGACCACATCGGCGAGCAGGAGGTCGGTGACGTGCTCGATCGGGCCGGGGGTGTAGGTGAGCGCCAGGTTGCCCTCGGCGGCCGCCGTCAACGTGCGACCGCGGGCGTCGAGCCGGTCGGCCCATCGTTGGGCGAGCTGGGTGGCCAGGTCGACCAGCGGCAGCTCGGCGCCGGCCACGAGACTGCCCTTCCTGGACAGCTCCACCAGCTCCCCGGCCACCGCACCGACCTCGTCCACCGCGGCCAGACTCCGGGCCGCCGACTCACGGACGTCCTCAGGGACGTCGTCACGAAGGGTCAGGTCCTCCAGCTCGAGGCGCAGGCCCGTGAGCGGGGTCTTGAGCACGTGCGAGGCGTGCTCGGCGAAGTCGCGCTCGCGATGCACCCGGTCCTCCAGCTGAAGCGCGCTCGAGCGGAGGGCCGTCGAGATCGCCCGCGCCTCGGGGATCCGGGTGCGGGGCAGATCGAGGTCGAAGCGACCGCGGCCGAGGCTCGCTGCGGCCAGCGCGAGTCGTTGGAAGGGCGATGACAGGGCCGACGCGATCACGAACCCGGCGATGCCGGCGACGACCCCGATCAGCAGGAAGAGCGCCGCGATCGACCCCAGGTCGCGGCCGACGATCTCCTTGATGACACCGTCGGTCTGGCTCAAGGTGAGCGTCGCGCCGTCGATGCTCCCCATGGCGGAGACGTCCTCGGCGGGGTCGTCCGCGCCGACGTACTCCGCGCCGCGCACCACGACGGTCGCGCCGTCGTCCGGGACGAACTCGAGCCGGGCCTCGTCGCTGACCAGGGGGTCGAGGAACTCCTGGTCGACGACACCGCCCGACGCGATCTGGTCGTCGACGATCGTGCCGATCAGCTCGACCTCCTGCCGGAGGTGTCCTGCCTGCTGCTCGCGGACGAGGTCGCGCAGCACGTAGGACCGCACCGCGCCCGCCGCCAGGAGCAGAACGAGGGTGAGGACGACGAAGGCGACAGTCAGGCGCTCACGCATCGGGGGTGCCGCCTTCGAGGCGGAAACCCACGCCTCGAACGGCCACAACCCGATCCGTCACACCTACGCTCTCGAGCTTCTGGCGCAACCGACCGATCGTGACGTCGAGCGTCTTGGTCGAGCCGTACCAGTTCTCGTCCCACACGTCGGCCATCAGCCGACCGCGGGAGACCACCTTGTCCCGGTTCGCAGCGAGGATGTTCAGCACCTCGAACTCCTTGCCCGTGAGCGGGACCTCCTCGGTGCCGGCATACACCCGGCGGGCGTCGACGTCGATGCGGAGACCGTCGGAGTCCTCCTCCTCCGCACCCACTCCCGAGGAGGTACGGCGCAACAGTGCGCGCACGCGCGCCTGCAGCTCGGCCAGGCCGAACGGCTTGGCCAGATAGTCGTCGGCGCCGTAGTCGAGGCCGACCACCCGGTCCAGCTCACCGGCCCGGGCCGTGACGATCATGATCGCGCCCTCGAAGCCCGACTCCCGGGCGCGACGGCACACCTCGAGCCCGTCGATGTCGGGCAGGCCGAGGTCGAGGATCACCACCTCTGGGGAGGTCGACAGCGAGTCCAGGGCCTTCTGACCACTGTCGACCCAGGAGACCTCGTACCCCTCTCGCTCCAGCGTGCGGACCAGGGGGAACGCAATGTCCTCCTCATCCTCGACGACCAGAACTCGTTGCGCCATGGGAAGGAGCATAGGGGCCAACGCGCCGGCACTGGTGGGAGTCCTCAAGGTTCGGTCCCCACGTCGACCGGGATCTCGGCCGTCGGGGCCACCTGCGCACGCCGATGTCCCGCCGCGGCCAGCACGACCACGAAGGCCGTCAGGCTGAGCGCGACGATCCAGAGCAGCGGGCTCGCGAGCGCGAGGTAGGCGTAGCCGAGGTAGGGGATCGTGATGTCCACCCGCGGCAGCACCGGTGGGTCCGGATCGAGCAGCCAGGGGTCGGGAGCGGGCCGGGCGTCACCTTGGGTGCGGATGCCGTCGGGCGTGATCTCGACGATCCGGTGCGTGATCCTCGTGGCCCGAGTGTCGGAGCGCTCCGAGGGCGGCGGCCGGAAGGTGACGACGTCCCCGACGCGCAGGTCGCTGAGCGGGACCAGCCGCTCGAACACGACGGCGCCGCGCGGGATGCTGTCGTCGCGGTCGCCGGCCATGGAGTCGCTCGTCATGACGTAGCGCTGCATGCCGAGTCCGATCGGCAGGAGGACCAGGACGCTGACCGGCCCCAGGATCACCACGAGCGCGACCAACCGACCCCACGGCGTCGACGCCGGGCGGTGCGGGGTGGTCGTGATCTGCATGGCTGGGACTCTCTTCGAGCCTGTCGTCGGTCCGGGCGGGTCGTCCGGCACTCCCCCCCAACAGCGCCGGACATCCCGCCCAGTCTCCCGGTCTGACGGTGACCGTCCGCGCTCCCCCCAGGCGCGCGGGCGGCCACCCTCATCCCGTCGTGCTGGTCACTCGTTCCACGAACCTGCTGCACTAGCCGGATCCGAGGTGACCCAGGTGTACGCGGCGGTGGCCGGCTCGCCCTGGTTGGCGAACGGCGCATCCTCCGGGATGGACACGGTGAAGGTGAAGGTGCTCGATCCCCCCGGATCGATCGTCCCCACGTCCTGCGCCATGTCGCTCATCGCGGCGAAGGTCCCGTCGTACAGCGTCCTGTCGTCCTGGTCGATCACCAGGCGGAGCTCACCGTCCGCGAACGGTGAGGCGTCTCCTGTCTCCTGGAAGGACAGCCTCGAAGGCAGGCCACCCGAGTTGCGGATGGTCACACTCCGAGACACAGACTCCCCGGGCTCGATCTTGGTGATGGTCAAGGTCGCACCCTGGTCGTCGTCGGCCAGCAGCCGGATCCCGGAGGAGCCCTCGCTGGCACTGGTCCATGGAACGCCCATGACCATCGCCAGCACGCCGGCGCAGACAACAGTGCCGACAGGAAGAAGGAACTTCCTGGCCGTGGCGACAGCCGTCATCTTGGTCATGAGCAACCCCCCGGTGCTTCAGGTGTTCGTCCTTGACGGTAGGACTGCAGGGGCAACGTCCGATCCACGCGACCTCCACCGGACCTCCACCGTTCGGTAACAGCCGCAGCGTGGGGCTCAGCGGAACAGGTCGCCGTCGTCGCGGACCCGGTCGATGACCTCCTCGAAGCGGAACTGCCCCAGCTCCAGCGGGTCGTCCGCGCCCGCCTCGACCTCGGCCCACGTCACGGGGGTAGCCACCGTCGGCACGTCGCGCCCACGCAGCGAGTACGGCGAGATCGTGGTCTTGGAGCCGGCGTTCTGCGACCAGTCCAGGAAGACCTTGCCGGTCCGCCGAGCCTTGGTCATCGTGGCGGTGACCAGCTTCGGGCGCTCCCCCTGCAGCTCCTCGGCGACCTGCTTGGCCAGCGCCGTGGACTCCTCCGGAGGCAGCCGCTTCGGGAGGTCGGCGTACAGGTGCAGGCCCTTGCTGCCACTGGTGACCGGTCGAGCGTCGAGATCGCGCTCCGCGAGCCGGTCGCGGACGAGCAGGGCCACCTGGCAGCACTCGTGCAGGCCCGCGGGCTCACCGGGGTCGAGGTCGATCACCAACCGGTCGGCGCCGCGCGGCCGATCCCGTCCGTCCACGGTCCACTGGTGGACGTGCAGCTCCAGGGCGGCGAGGTTCGCCAGCCAGGTGAGCGTCGCCAGGTCGTCCACGATCGGGAAGACGAGCGTGTCTCCCCCGGCGCCCGACCCGCTCGACCGGACGCGGGACCCGGTCGTGGGGACCTTCGCCGTGTGGACCCAGGAGGGCGTGCCGCCCGGGACGTTCTTCTCGAAGAAGCTGGCGTCCTGGACGCCGTGCGGCCAGCGGATCCGGGTCACGCAGCGCCCGGCCAGGTGCGGCAGCAGCACCGGCGACACCTGGGCGTAGTAGTTGAGGACCTCGCCCTTCGTCGTGCCGGTGCGCGGATAGAGGACCTTGTCCAGGTTGCTGATCGTGAGCGTGCGGCCGTCGACCTCGACCCGCACCTCCTCCTTGTCCGCAGGCACCTAGCGTCCGATCGCGATGACCGGCTTGCGGTCGGGGTCGAGGCGGAACATCAGGGCGCGGATGAAGCGCCGCGGAGCGCTCACGCAGCCGGCCGTGGCGCCGGATCCGTTGACGTGCAGGAAGATCCCGGAGCCGCGGTGCCGGACCTGACCGCGGTTGAAGCCGGTGACGATCGACCACTCGTACTGGGTGCGATAGTCCGTGAGCCGCTCCGACGAGTTCGGGTCGCTGGACGGCAGCCGCCACCGGAAGCCGCCCTGGCTCTTGTTGCGGTAGCGGTTGTAGAAGCGCGAGTCGTTGTCCTGCACCCAGAAGTCACCGGCGCGCACCTTGCGGTAGCGGAGCTTCCAGCCGGCGTGCTCCCGGACCTGCCCGAACGCCCAGGGGAGGTCGTAGGTGCCCAGCGGGGTGGTGCCGGTGCCCTGCCGGCGCTCCGTCCCCCGCACGAGCCCTCCGTAGCCGATCCGGCCGCCGGTGGTCTGCAGCCGCTGCTTCCAGCTGCCGTTGCGCTTGACCCACCAGGAGACCCGGGCGCGGTGGCCGCCGGTGTGGTTCACGGTGACCACCTGGCTGGTGCCCGCGCGGAGGCGGACGTCGACGCCGTCGAGCCGGACGTGGCGCCGCTCCGCCTCGGCGGGGGCCGCGGCGAGCAGGGGCACGCAGAGAGCCAACGCCAGGGCCGGGAGGAGGGATCGCAGGAGCAGGCGCTTCACGAGAGGAGGTCCTCCGGGTCGAGGTCGGTGCGAACCCCCTGGAACGAGGGTTGCCGCAGTCGCTCGTACCCACGACCGTGCGCATCGATGTCGACGACCAGCGTCGGCTCCAGCCAGCGGGTCCCCCGGGCGTCGACGGCGGGCACCTCGTCGGCGAACGGACTGTCCGCGCGGCCGAGGCCGGCGACCAGCTCGGCCAGGGCCCGACTCTGCTTCGGTCCGATCCCACTGCCCACCCGGCCACGGTAGAGGAGTCCCTCGGGTGTCTGCTCGCCCACCAGCAGCGCCGCCAGCCGGTCGGTGCTGCCCTCCTGCGGGCGCCAGCCGCCCACCACGAACGAGAGCCGGTGCCGGTGTGCGAGCTTCTGCCAGTGCTGGCTGCGCTCGCCGAAGCGGTACGTCGAGGACCGGCGCTTGCTGACCACGCCCTCCAGGCCCTGCTGCAGGGTCGCCTCGGCGAGCATCGCGCCGTCGTCGTACTCCGGCGGGACCTGCCAGGAGCCGTCGAGACCCAGGCCGGCGAGCGCCGCCCGACGATCCTCCAGCGGCTCCTGGGTCAGGTCGCGTCCGTCGAGCCGGAGCAGGTCGAAGACCATGTAGATCGCCGGGACCCGTTCGGCGAGCCGGGCCGCCGTCGACGCCTTGCGGACGTGCATCCGCTCCTGGAGCGTGCGGAAGTCCGGGATGCCGCGGTCGTTGAGCGCGATGATCTCTCCGTCGACGAGCAGGTCCCGGTCGCCGAGGGGGCTGGTCGACAGGTCGGGCCAGGCGAGCGTGATGGCGTTCTCGTTGCGACTGGTCATCCGGAGCGACCCGTCGCGCACCTCGGTGAGCGCGCGGACGCCGTCCCACTTCACCTCGTGCGCCCACTCGTCGCCGAGGGGGACCTGCCGGCCGTGTGTGGCGAGCATCGGGAGCATGCCTGCCATCATGCCTGCGTGAGCGATGTTGAGAGCGAGGACACCTTCGCCGTGATCGGGGCCGGCCCGTCCGGTCTGGCCGCGGCCCGCAACCTGCAGCGTGCCGACATCGCGTGGACGGGCTACGAGCTCGCCTCCGGCGTCGGCGGCCTGTGGGACATCGACGGCCCCCGGAGCACGGTCTACGAGTCCGCGCACCTGATCTCCTCGAAGACCACCACGCAGTTCGCCGAGTTCCCGATGCGCGACGACGTCGCCGACTATCCCTCGCACCGCGAGCTCCTGCGCTACTTCCGCGACTTCTCCACCACCCACGGGCTCGCGGACGGCTTCTCCTTCGGGACCGAGGTCGTGTCGGCGCGGCCCTCCGGGGACGGCGGCTGGCTGGTGGTGAGCGAGGGCCCCGAGGGCCGGGTGGAGCGTCGCCACGCCGGCGTGATCGCGGCCAACGGCACCCTCAGCGAGCCGTCGGTGCCGGTCTTCGCCGGCTCCTTCGACGGCGAGGTGCTGCACACCAGCGCCTACAAGTCGCCGACCGTCTTCGCCGGCAAGCGAGTCCTGATCATCGGCGCCGGCAACTCCGGCTGCGACATCGCGGTCGACGCCGTCCACCATGCGGCGTCGGTCGACATGTCGGTGCGGCGCGGCTACTACTTCGTGCCGAAGTACCTCTTCGGCAAGCCGGCCGACACCCTCAACCAGGGCAAGCCGCTCCCGCCACGGATCAAGCAGGCGATCGACACCCGGGTGCTGAAGCTCTTCACCGGCGATCCGGTGAAGTACGGCTTCCCGAAGCCCGACTACAAGATCTACGAGTCGCACCCGATCGTGAACTCGCTGGTCCTGCATCACCTCGGCCACGGCGACCTCGCGGTGCGTCCCGACGTCGCCCGGTTCGCCGGGTCCGAGGTGGAGTTCACGGACGGCTCGTCCACGCCGTACGACGTGATCGTGCTGGCCACCGGCTATCACCTGCACTACCCGTTCCTGAGCCCCGAGCTGCTGCGGTGGGCGGGCCACGGGAGCGCCCCGGACCTCTACCTGAACATCTTCACCCAGGAGGACCGGAACCTCTTCGTGCTCGGCATGATCGAGGCGTCCGGCATCGGCTGGCAGGGTCGCTACGAGCAGGCCGAGCTGGTGGCCGCCTACCTCAAGGCGCGCACCACTGCGCCCGCCGCAGCACGCGCCCTCGAGGAGCGCGTCGCCGGGCCCCGCCCCGACCTCTCGGGTGGATACCACTACCTCGGCCTGGAACGGATGTCCTACTACGTCAACAAGGACGCCTACCGCTCCGCGGTTCGCGCCGAGATCGAGAGGCTGACCTGATGGTCCCCCTGGTGACCGCGCTGGCGACCGATGTCGACGACATCCGGATCGTCTTCGAGGAGAGCTCGCTGACCACGCTGAAGATCGTCATCGGCGCGATCCTCTTCGGCATCGCGCTCGACACGAAGCTCGAGGACTTCGCGGCGGCTGCCCGCCGACCGTTCGCGATCACGGTTGGTGTGCTGGTCCAGTTCATCGCCCTCCCGGCGATCACCTTCCTGCTCACCCTGGCCCTCGACCTGCGCGGGTCGATCGCGCTCGGCCTGATCCTGGTGGCCTGCTGTCCTCCCGGCAACGTCTCCAACATCCTCACCCACCGCGCCGGTGGCGACGTCGCGTTCTCGGTCTCGATGACCGCGGTCGGCAACGTGCTCGCGATCTTCCTGATGCCGATCAACGTGGCGTTCTGGGGCAGCCTGCACCCGAGCGGCGCCGCGCTCCTGGAGGACATCGACCTGAGCGCCGTGGACATGCTGCTCGAGATCGGCCTGGTGATCGGCGTGCCGTTCGCCCTCGGGATCACGATCACCCAGCTCTGGCCCCGGATCGCGGCCGCCGGCCACCGGGTCGTCGGACCGATCTCCTACCTCGCGCTGGCCGGGATCATCGTCATCGGCATCACCAACAACTGGGACATCTTCGTCAACTACATCGGCCTGGTGCTGGTCGCGGTCTTCCTGCACGACGCGATCGCCCTGGGTCTCGGCTACGGCGTGGGCCGGGCCGCTCGTCTGCCCGACGGCAGTGTGCGGGCGATGACCTTCGAGGTCGGCATCCGCAACGCCGGACTCGGGCTGCTGCTCGTCTTCATCTACTTCGACGGCCTCGGCGGGATGGCGCTCGTCGCCGCCTGGTGGGGCATCTGGGACATCATCGCCGGGCTCACCGTCGCCGTCCTGTGGCGCAGACGGCGCGGCCCGGCTGCCGTGGGGGTCGCGGCATGAAGGTGCTGGTCACCGGTGGCAGCGGCTTCCTGGGCAGGTCGGTCGTCCGGGGGCTCTCCGCAGCCGGCCACGACGTCGTCAGCGCCGACCTGCGCACCCCTGCGACTCCGGCGTCGGGAGTCGCTCACGTCGTCATGGACGTGACCTCCGCCCCGGCCGTGTCGTCGACGATCGCCTCCGCTGCTCCCGACGTCGTCGTCCACCTGGCATCGATCGTGACACCCGGGCCCGGCTCGACCCGCGAGCTCGAGTACGCCGTCGACGTGACCGGGTCGCGCAACGTGCTCGACGCCTGCATGGCGTCCGGCGTACGCCGCGTCGTGATCTCCTCCAGCGGGGCGGCATACGGCTACCACCCCGACAACCCGGCCTGGATCACCGAGGACCAGCCGGTGCGGGGCAACGAGGAGTTCGCCTACAGCCACCACAAGCGGCTGGTGGAGGAGATGCTCCCGACGTACTCCTCGCTCGAGCAGGTGGTGCTGCGCATCGGCACCATCCTGGGCACCTCGGTCGACAACCAGATCACCGCGCTCTTCGAGCGCAAACGGCTGCTGAAGATCCGCGGGGCGGAGTCGCCGTTCGTCTTCATCTGGGACGAGGACGTCGTCGCGGTCATCCAGCAGGCGGTGACCGGCCCGGTGACCGGGGTGTTCAACGTCGCCGGCGACGGCGCGGTCACGATCAGCGAGATCGCAGCGCTGCTCGAGAAGCCGGTGCTGACGATCCCGGAGCCGGTCCTCCGTTCAGCGCTCGCGGTGGCCTCCCGACTCGGGCTGACGCCGTACGGACCCGAGCAGACGCGGTTCCTCCAGTACCGCCCGGTCCTCGCGAACGACCGGCTCAAGGAGGTCTTCGGCTACACGCCGACGAGGACCTCCCGGCAGGCGTTCGATGAGTGGCGGCTCGGCCGCGGGTCATACTGATCACTATGCGTGCGATCTGGAAGGGTGCCGTCTCGTTCGGGCTCGTCAGCGTGCCCGTGAAGCTGTATGCCGCGACCGAGTCGCACGACGTCTCGTTCCGGCAGGTGCACGCCAAGGACGGCGGGCGGATCAAGTATCAGCGGGTGTGCTCGATCGACGGCGAGGAGGTGGCCTACGCCGACATCGCCAAGGGCTACGAGACCGAGGACGGCGAGATGGTCATCCTCAGCGACGACGACATGGCCGAGCTGCCGTCGACGTCGTCGCGCGAGATCGC
>JBAWHI010000308.1:0-2543 GCA_049593675.1 Nocardioides sp. | reverse complement strand
GCGACGTTGCGCAGACCCTCGCGAACCATGGCCTGGGCGAGGACCGTGGCGGTGGTGGTGCCGTCACCGGCGACGTCGTCGGTCTTCTTGGCGACCTCCTTGACGAGCTCCGCACCGATCTTCTCGTAGGGGTCCTCGAGCTCGATCTCCTTGGCGATGCTCACACCATCGTTGGTGATGGTGGGCGCGCCCCACTTCTTCTCGAGCACGACATTGCGGCCCTTGGGGCCGAGGGTGACCTTGACGGCGTCGGCGAGCGTGTTCATGCCACGCTCCAGACCGCGCCGGGCCTCCTCGTTGAAAGCAATCAGCTTCGGCATAACTCCTGCGATTCCTTCGCATTGGAAGTTTCTGGTTCGGCACGGCGGGTTGCCCGCGACGGACGATCCTGCTCGACCCGGCGAACCCTTCTCGCCGGCGCTCGGGACCTCAACGTCGCCGTTCCGGTTGTCACTCTCTGGTCGAGAGTGCCAGCCTCATGTTTAGCACTCGACCCCTGAGAGTGCAAGACGATCCGGAGGCCCCGATCCTGGGACGGGTCACCAGGTCTTCGGGTAGGCGCGGGCGGCGACCGCCTCGGCGAACGGCAGCGCGTTCAGCGGCAGCACGTCGAGGTAGAGCCCGGGCTCGGTGAGCTCGACCTCGCTCACGACCAGCCGGCCCTCGTGGGACATCATGTCGACGCGTCCGTAGACGATCTCCTCGCCCAGCAGGTCGACGACGGTGGCGATCGCCTCGGCCGCGAGCGACGCCGCCCGCTCGGTCAGCTCGACCGAGCGCGAGGTCCCGCCGTACTCCTCGTGCACCCGGATGTCGCTCACGCTCGGCATCTTCTGCACCTGGCTGACCGGCCGGCCGGCGATGACGAACACCGAGGTCTCACCCTCGGTGTGGATGGAGTCCACCAGCGGCTGCACCACCCACGGTCCCTGGTGGCCGTCGGGACCCGGCAGCCAGACCTTGCCGTCGGAGACGAGCTCCAGCCCGCGCCCTCCGGCGCCGACGCGCGGCTTCACGACGGCCAGCCCGAAGGCGTCGGCCGCGGCGCGGACCTCGAAGACGGTGTCGGCCGCGACCGTGGGTACGACGGGCAGGCCGGCCTCGCCGAGCTCGACGAGGTAGCGCTTGTCGGTGTTCCAGCGAAAGACCGCCACACCGTTGAGCAGCGTCGGCCCGACCCCGGAGGCCCACCCGAGGAACTCGCCGAGCCGGGTGTCGTAGTCCCACGCCGAGCGGACCGCGACCACCTCGGCGGTCCCCCAGTCGACGGTGAGGTCGTCCCAGAGGACCCAGCGACTGGCCAGGCCGCGTGCGGCCAGGGCCGCATCGAGGGCGCCGTGGCCCGGCTCGCCCTCGGCCCACTCACGACTGGTCGCGAGCAGGACGAGCGGCACCTGGGCTTCGCCGCGCTGCTCCATGAGCAGATGCTAGTTCGGAGGTCAGGCGCTGTCGCGCACGACCAGGCGAGTCGACAGCATCCGGCCCGGCCGGGTGCGCTCGGGCTCGGCCATCGTCTCGAGCAGCAGCGCGACCATCTCGCGGCCCATCTCCTCGGAGGACTGCCGCACGGTGGTGAGCGGCGGATGGGCCGACCGGGCGATCGGCGCGTCCTCGAACCCGACGACGGCCACGTCCTCGGGCACCCGTCGACCGGCGGCGCGCAGCGTCTGGAGGGCGCCCACCGCCATCAGGTCGTTGGCGCAGAAGACCGCGTCGATCGCCGGCTCGCGCTCGAGCAGGGCCTGCATCGCGGCGGCACCGCTCTCGTGGCTGAAGTCGCCGTGCTCGACGAGCCGCTCGTCGAGGCTCCGACCGGCCGACGCCAGGGCGGCTGCGTACCCCTGGAGCCGCGAGCTGCCGGCGACCATGTCGGACGGGCCGGCGATGGTCGCGATCCGCTGCCGGCCGCGGGCGAGGAGGTGGTCGACCGCCAGTCCGGCGCCCTGGACGTTGTCGACGTCGACGAAGCCGCTTTCGACGCCCGGATGGGAGCGGCCACCGACGACGACGGGGAGGCCGTGCGCGCGGATCCGGTCGGGCAGCTCGTCGTCGTCGTGCAGGGAGAGGAGGAGCACCCCGTCGACGTGCTGACCGGTGAGGTAGCGGTCGAGTCCCAGCCGGCGCTGCGAGGCCTGGGCGAGGATGAGCACGAGCTGGCGGTCGGCGTCGCCGAGGGCAGCACCGATGCCGCGGATGACGCCGGCGAAGAACGGCTCGCCGAACACGCGCTCCTCGGACTCGGCGATGACGAGGGCGACCGTGTCGGTGCGCCGCTTGACCAGGGCACGCGCGGCGAGGTTGGGCACGTAGCCCAGCTCGGCGATCGCGTCCTCGACCGCCCGGCGCGCCCGATCCGAGACCTTGTCCCCGCCGTTGATGACCCGCGAGGCGGTGCCGCGGCCCACGCCGGCCCGGGCGGCGACCTGCTCGAGGGTCGGCCGACCTGCTGTGCTGCCCGGGGTGCTGCCCGGGGTGGCGCTGGCACTCATGACGCCAGTATGCCGTCGAGCGGCGGGCCCGGGAGGTCGAGGAGTCCCCGGGCC
>JBAWHI010000307.1:0-7070 GCA_049593675.1 Nocardioides sp. | reverse complement strand
GACGACGAGGTCAAGAACCTCAAGACCGTGGGCGACGCCGTCGCCTTCATCGAGCGCGCCCAGGCCTGAGCGCCCTCACCCCTGCAGCATCGGGCACCACCAGCAGCAAGGAGCACCATGTCGAAGCGAGTCGTCGTCACCGGTCTCGGGACCACCTCCCCCATCGGGGGTGACGTGGCGAGCACCTGGGAGGGCCTGGTCAGCGGGCGTTCGGGGGTGCGCTTCCTGACCGACGAGTGGGCCGCCGAGCTGCCGGTCAAGATCGCCGGCCGGATCGCGGTCGAGCCGACCGAGGTCCTCGAGCGGGTCAAGGCTCGCCGACTGGACCGCTCGGCCCAGTTCGCCATGGTCGCGACCATGGAGGCCTGGGGCGACTCGGGCCTCGCTGCTGTGCAGGACTCGCTCGACGCGGACCGGGTCGGCGTGGCCATGGCCTCCGGCATCGGTGGGGTCACCACCCTGCTGGACGGCTACGACACGTTGAAGAACAAGGGTCCGCGTCGGGTGTCTCCGCTCGCGGTCCCGATGCTGATGCCCAACGCCCCGGCGGCGAACATCAGCCTGTACGTCGGAGCGCGCGCCGCGGTCAACACACCGGTCTCGGCGTGCGCCTCCGGCAACGAGGCCATCTCCCTCGCGGTCGACCAGATCCGTCTCGGCCGAGCCGACGTGGTCGTGGCCGGCGGCACCGAGGCGGCGATCCACCCGCTGCCGATGGCGGCCTTCGCCAACATGATGGCGCTCTCCAAGACGGCCAGCGGCGAGGACGGTGGCGACCCGACCACCGTCTCGCGCCCGTGGGACGTCGCGCGCGACGGCTTCGTCCTGGGTGAGGGCGCCGGCGTGCTGGTCCTGGAGTCCGAGGAGCACGCGCTCGCGCGCGGGGCGCGGATCTACGCGACCGTGCTCGGGGCCGGCATCACCGCCGACTCCCACGACATCGCGCAGCCCGATCCCGCCGGGCGCGGCGGCAGCCGGGCGATCCTGCGGGCCCTCCACGAGGGCGACGTCAGCCCGGGCGACATCGCGCACGTCAACGCCCACGCCACGTCGACCCCGCAGGGCGACATCGCCGAGGGCCTGATGCTGCACGCCACGCTGGGCGCGCACGCCACCGACGTGGTCGTGACCAGCACCAAATCGATGACCGGTCACCTCCTCGGCGGCGCCGGCGCACTGGAGGCGGTCGCGACCGTGCTCGCGCTGCACCACCGGACCGCGCCACCGACGATCAACCTCGACGACCAGGACCCTCAGGTCGAGCTCGACATCGCCACCAAGGCCCGCGACCTGCCATCGGGTGACATCGCAGCGCTCAACAACTCCTTCGGGTTCGGCGGCGCCAACGTCGCCGTGGCCTTCGGGAGCGTGTGAGCCATGACCGCGACGGCCACCCAGCCCGGCAAGCCGGCCAAGCTCCCCCGTGAGCAGGACCCGCGCAACCCGGTGCACCGGCTCACCGCCCTCTTCGACGAGGGCACGCTGGAGCTGATCACCCCCGACGACGACTCCGGCATGCTCGCCGCGGTCGGCACGGTCCACGGCACCCGCGTCGTCGCCTTCTGCTCCGACGCGACCGTGATGGGCGGCGCGATGGGCGACCTCGGCTGCCGGGTCGTCGTGGACGCCTACCACCGCGCGATGACCGATCGGGTCCCGATCATCGGGCTCTGGCACTCCGGCGGCGCCCGGCTCGCCGAGGGCGTGCTCTCCCTGCACGCCGTCGGCCGGATCTTCCAGGCGATGACGCACGCCTCGGGCAAGATCCCCCAGATCTCGGTCGTGCTCGGCCCGGCCGCCGGCGGCGCGGCGTACGGCCCCGCTCTCACCGACGTCGTCATCCTCGGCCCCGAGGGCCGGATCTTCGTCACCGGCCCCGACGTGGTCCGCTCCGTCACCGGTGAGGACGTCGACATGCTCCGCCTCGGCGGACCGGAGCCGCACGGTCGCCGGTCCGGCGTCGTGCACATCCTCACCGAGTCCGAGCGCGAGGCGCTCGACCGGGCCCGCGGCGTCGCCAGCCTGCTCGGCGGGCAGGGCAGCATGAAGGTCGACCAGGTCGAGGACCGCGACCTCGAGGCGCTGCTCCCCGAGTCCCGCAAGCGTGCGTACGACGTGCACCCGCTGGTCGAGTCGCTGCTCGACGAGGGCCCCGCCCAGGAGCTGCACGCTCGGTGGGCCCCCAACATCGTCACGGCCCTCGGTCGCCTCGGCGGCCGCACCGTCGGCGTGGTCGCCAACAACCCGCTGCGCCTCGGCGGCTGCCTCGACTCGCTGTCCGCGGAGAAGGCATCGCGCTTCGTGCGGATGTGCGACGCGTTCGGAGTGCCGCTGGTCGTCGTGGTCGACGTGCCGGGCTACCTGCCCGGTGTGGGTCAGGAGTGGGACGGCGTGGTGCGGCGCGGCGCGAAGCTCCTGCACGCCTTCGGCGAGTGCGTGGTCCCCCGCGTCACCCTGGTCACCCGCAAGACCTACGGCGGCGCGTACATCGCGATGAACTCGCGCTCCCTGGGCGCCACCAAGGTGTTCGCCTGGCCGGGCGCCGAGGTCGCCGTGATGGGCGCCGTGGCCGCGATTCGGATCCTGCACCGCCGCCGGCTGGCGGAGGTCGCCCCCGACATCCGGCCACAGGTCGAGGCTGAGCTGGCTGCCGAGCACGAGCGTCTGGCAGGCGGCGTCGACAAGGCCGTCGAGATCGGTGTCGTGGACGAGGTCGTGGCCCCTGCGGCCACCCGCGGCGTCATCGCCCGCGCCATCGAGGACGCGGTCCAGAGCGTCGGGGTACGGCGCGGCCAGCACGGCAACATCCCGCTCTGACCCGTAACACCGCATCGGGGTGCCGCGTTGGACCCCCATGACCGTCGTCCGTCCGACACCCCTGGTGGCCGCCCTCCTGGGCTCGCTCCTGGGCACCGGATGGCTGGGCGCCGTCCCGGCTGCGGCCGGTCCGTCCTCCGACCCGATCTCGGGGCAGGTCGGGGAGCGGGTCGGGCCGCACCGAGATGACGGCGCTCGGGCGCGCGGGAGCGCGGGTCGCACCCGCGCTCCCGACGCCGTGCTGCGCCACGGCTGTCACGACTACCGCTACCGCTACCGGCTCGACATCCGGACGAACGACTGGACCCTCGAGACCTTCCTCGATGACCGCACCGGCGAGACGGTGGCCTCGGGCGCCTTCATCGCCGAGTCCGACCCCAAGCGCGCCCGGTCGGCGTTCCGGCTCTGCCGCTACTCCACCCACACGGGGCGGTTCACCATCCGGGCCAAGCTGATCTACTACACCGACTCCGGCCGGCACCGGGTCTGGTTGAAACGGTCGCACTTCCGGCTGCGGCGCGGCTGACGTCCCTCACGTCTCGACCCGCCCGTCGCGGCCTCGCAGGCTCGCCCGCGGGGCACGCTCGACCTCTTCGAGTCGCTGCCGCTCACCCCGCCCCTAGCGCCAGGTCTCGACCCGCCCGTCGCGGGCTCGCAGGCTCGCTCGCGGGGCTCGCTCGACCTCTTCGGGTCGCTGCCGCTCACTTCGTTCGCGGCAGCGCCTCAGACCACCTGGTGCAGCCAGCGCACGGGGGCGCCGTCACCGGCATGCCGGAACGTCTCCAGCTCGTCGTCCCACGGCTTGCCGAGCAGCTTGTCGATCTCCACGAGCAGCGTCGTGTCGCCGAGGGCCGCCTTGACCACGGCGGCCTTGAGCCGGTCCTCGGGGATCATCAGGTCGCCGTGCAGGCCGGTGACCGCGTGGAACACCCCCAGCTCGGGGGTGTAGGAGTAGCGGGTGCCTTCGGAGCCGGAGGTGGGCTCCTCGGTGATCTCGAAGCGCAGGTGGTTCCAGCCGCGCAGCGCGGAGGCGACCGCGGCTGCGGAGCCGACCGCCCCCGACCAGGACAGCTCGGCTCGGTAGGCGCCCGACTGTGCCGGCTGGGGGGTCCAGTCCAGGCTCACGGGCACACCAAGGACACCGCCGACGGCCCACTCGATGTGCGGGCACAGCGCTGATGGCGCTGAGTGGACGTACAGGACGCCCCTCGTCGCGGTGCGGGTAGCAGTGCGTGCGGTCACCGTGACCTCCTTCATCTCCAGCGCGAGATGCGCCTTCCCCAGCGGTCTCTCAGCGAAGATGTGCGGTCGAAGTGACAGCGATGTAGTTGTGCCCCCCATTGTGGCGCATGTGGCGCCTGAACACCAGTGATCAGCGCGGTACGGCGGCGGCGCGCCGCGGCCCGAGGTTCATCATCGTCTCGATCACGTCCTGGGCGATGCCGAGTCCGCCGAGGTGGCTCTCCCCGTCGATGGTCGACATCGTGGCGTCCGGCAGTCGGTCGACGACGTGCTGGCCGTGGCGGAAGGGCACGATGTGGTCGGCGTCGCCGTGCCACCAGCGCACGGGCACGCTGACGTCGCCGACCTCGAAGCCCCAGCCCCTGGTGAACAGGACCAGGTCGTTGATGGGTGCCGAGATCTGGAACCGGCTCCCGTTGAGCAGGTCGTCGAGAAACATCGCCTTGAACTCCGGCCGGGCGAGCAGGAACTTGTCCCCCGGCGGCTGCACCGCGGCGTACAGGTCGAGAGCCGGTCCGGCGAGCGGGCGGACCAGCCGGATGCCCTGGGTGAGGCCGATGCCGAGCGGCACCCGGGCGGCCGTGAGCAACGGGGCCAGCGCCAGCGCGAGCCGGATGGGCCCGCCCTCGACGGCGTCCGCGCCTCGGGTCGGAGCGACGCCACCGAGGACGCCCACCCCGTGCACGCGGTCCGGGAAGGCGGCTCCGGCGGCGAGGGCGTACGGTCCGCCGCCGGACAGACCGATCAGGCGAACCGTGTCGACGGCCAAGGTGTCGAGCAGCAGCTCGAGGTCCCGGGTCCAGTCGAAGATGTCGGGGTAAAGATGCGGTGTCGAGGATCCGATCCCGGGCCGGTCGAGCCCGATGATCCGGACACCCTGCTGATCGGCGTACTGGCGGACCTCGAGGGGGATCTGTCTCCGCGCGCCCGGGGTGCCGTGCATCCAGACGATCGCCGGACCACTTCGGGGGCCGTACTCGGCGAAGCTCAGCCGGCGATCGCCACGGACCGCGACCGTGCCTTCGAGGGCGGGGCGCCGGACGTTGCTCATGCCCGGGAGTTTCCCATGTCGGAGGCCCTGAGCGGTCCCGAGCCGACGACGTTCTCGCTCTCCCGTACGGCGCCGAGCAGCTGACCGCCGCCGCTGACGAGCGGCCCCTCCTCGATGTCGAGGACCACGCACGTCACGTTGTCGAGTCCCCCTCCGGCAAGCGCCGCCTGCACCAGCCCGGCCGCGGCGGCCCCGGGGGGACCCTTCGCCAGCAGCTCGGCGACGACCGGATCGGAGACCAGGTCGGTCAGACCGTCGCTGCAGAGCAGCAGCCGGTCGCCGGGCGCCGTCGAGACGGTGACGACGTCGATGCCGTCGTGGACCGGGTCGCCGTCGACCGAGCGGAGCACGACGTTGCGCCAGGGGTGGCGCCAGGCCGCGGCCGCGTCGAGCCGGCCGCTGTCGATCATGCGCTGCACATACGTGTGGTCGCGCGAGAGCTGCGTGAGCCGTCCCTCGTGGAGGAGGTAGGCGCGAGAGTCGCCCACGTGTCCGAGCACGACCCGACGACCGTCGCAGACCACGGCGGTGAGCGTGGTGGCCATGCCGAGCCGGGTGAGGTCGGTCTGGACTCCGCGTTGCACCCGAGCTCGCGCGGCCTCAGCCGCTTCGCGGAGCAGCTCGTCGGGAGCAGCGCCGAGCCCGGCCTGCACCGTGGTCACGACGGCCTGCGCCGCCGTGGCCGACGCCACCTCGCCGGCAGCGGCTCCCCCGACCCCGTCGGCGACGACGGCCAGGTAGGGACCCACGTAGGCCGAGTCCTCATTGGCGGCGCGTACGAGTCCGACGTCGCTGACACCGGCTCCCGAGAATCGCAGCACGTCGCGGTTAGCCCAGTCGACGCTCGAGAGCCTCGGCCCGCGTGTCGGAGTCCGTGATCTCGTCGCTGTCGATGGCGTGGGTGCGGTGGAACCAGGCCAGTGCGTCCTGATCGCGGCCCGCGGCCTCGAGGGTGTCCGCGTAGGCGTAGCGCAGCCGAACCACCCAGGAGGAGCGGTTCTTCGAGGTGAGCGGTGCGAGCTCCAGGGTCCGGAGGGCGGCGTCGAGCTGACCGAGGTCGCGGCGAGCCCCCGCCTCGACGATCGTCATCTCGGCCTTGGCCTCCGGCGCGAAGTTGGCCACCGACGGGCTCTTCGCCAGCTTCAGCGCCTCCTGGGGCTTGCCCAGGGCGCGGTGGCAGTCGGCCATGATCGGCAGGTACGCGGTGGCGCCGTTCATCCGCTTCGCGGCACGCAGCTCGGCCAGCGCCTCGGCATAGTGGCCCGCGGCGTACGCCGACTCGCCCGTCGCCTCGCGCACGACGGCGAGCCGCGGAGCCCGGGCCCGAGCGGCCAGGGTGTGCTGGTAGGCCGTCTCGGGGTCGGAGTCGACTAAGGCGCCGGCAGCAGCGAGGTGCCGGGCAACCCGCGAGGCAAGCTTCTCGGGAAGACCCTTGAGCTGGGCGATGACGGCTCGGTCCAGCTCGCCACCGGTGATGTCGGGCGGCAGCTCCGGACCGTCGTAGACCGCCTGGTCGGCCGTCCGCGTCATCTGCTTCTCGACCGGCTTGCGCCACTCGCCCTTGCGCGCCGGGCGTCGCTCGCCGCCGGGCTTGTCGTAGGACGTGGACTTGCCGGCTGCGCGCACCGAGGACTTGCCACCCTTCGCCGGCGGCCTGCCGCTGCCCTTGGCGGGCGGCTTGCCGCTGCCCGACGGGCGCTGGTTCGAACGCTGGGGACGACTCTGGTCGGCCACGACGGTTGCTCCTCGATCGACACTGGTGGGAAATGCACGTAGGGGCCACCTTGCGGTGGCCCCTACGGCGTGCGCAACTGCGTGCGCATCAAAGGAGTGTCCGGCGGCGTCCTACTCTCCCACAACCTCTCGGTTGCAGTACCATCGGCGCTGAGAGGCTTAACTT
The DNA here is from genome assembly GCA_049593675.1 of Nocardioides sp. Classification (GTDB taxonomy): domain Bacteria; phylum Actinomycetota; class Actinomycetes; order Propionibacteriales; family Nocardioidaceae; genus Nocardioides. The sequence continues at coordinate 60 of JBAWHI010000307.1, read as the reverse complement.
CCGGGTTCGGGATGGGACCGGGTGTTTCCCTCTCGCCATGGCCGCCGTAACTCTTGCGGA
>JBAWHI010000306.1:0-5325 GCA_049593675.1 Nocardioides sp. | reverse complement strand
CTCCCGACGTCGCGAAGCCCTCGCAGTCAAAGACGTCATCGGGTGGAACCTCCGCGCCTCGTGGTTCCAGCGGCGGGTCGGGCTGACCACGCTGGTCGCCACCACCGCCGGGGGTCGCGGAGCGGTCACGATCCTCGACATCCCGGAGGAAGCAGCCATCCGCCTGGCCGACCAGGCCCTGCCCGCACTGACACGGCAGTTCCTCACCTGAGATGGGGATCCTCGGTGCACCTAGGCCCCATTAGGTTGGACGCATGTTCTCGAAGGTGTTGGTGGCCAACCGTGGCGAAATCGCGATCCGGGCGTTCCGGGCGGCGTACGAGGTCGGGGCGCGCACGGTCGCCGTCTTCCCCTACGAGGACCGGTGGTCCGAGCACCGTCTGAAGGCCGACGAGGCCTACGAGATCGGCGAGCGCGGCCACCCGGTCCGCACCTATCTCGACCCCGAGGCGATCGTCGCGGTCGCCGTGCGCGCCGGCGCCGACGCCATCTACCCGGGCTACGGCTTCCTCTCCGAGAACCCCGCGCTCGCCGAGGCGTGCGCGAACGCAGGCATCACGTTCATCGGCCCCACCTCGGACGTGCTGGAGCTGACCGGCAACAAGGCTCGGGCGATCGCCGCGGCCAAGGCCGCGGGCGTGCCGACGCTCGCCAGCGTCGAGCCCTCCACCGACGTCGACTCCCTGGTCACGGCTGCCGCCGAGCTCCCCTACCCCCTCTTCGTGAAGGCGGTCGCCGGCGGTGGCGGCCGCGGCATGCGACGCGTCGACGAGCCCCAGGACCTCCGCGAGGCGGTCGAGACCTGCATGCGCGAGGGCGAGGCCGCCTTCGGCGACCCGACCGTCTTCATCGAGCAGGCCGTGGTCGAGCCCCGCCACATCGAGGTGCAGATCCTCGCCGACGGCGAGGGCAACGTGATCCACCTCTTCGAGCGCGACTGCTCCGTGCAGCGGCGGCACCAGAAGGTCGTCGAGATCGCTCCGGCGCCCAACCTGGACCCGGAGCTGCGCGAGCGGATGTGCGCGGACGCCGTCCGGTTCGCGCAGGAGATCGGCTATCGCAACGCCGGCACCGTCGAGTTCCTCCTCGACCCGGACGGCAACTACGTCTTCATCGAGATGAACCCGCGCATCCAGGTCGAGCACACGGTCACCGAGGAGGTCACCGACGTCGACCTCGTGCAGTCCCAGATGCGGATCGCGGCGGGCGAGACCCTCGCCGACCTCGGCCTCTCCCAGGACTCGATCCGGCTCCGGGGGGCCGCCCTTCAGTGCCGGATCACCACCGAGGACCCGGCCAACAACTTCCGCCCCGACACCGGCGTGATCACGACCTACCGCTCCCCCGGCGGCGGCGGGGTCCGGGTCGACGGCGGCACGGTCTACACCGGCGCCGAGGTCTCCGCACACTTCGACTCGATGCTGGCCAAGCTGACCTGTCGCGGGCGCACCTTCGACAAGGCCGTCGAGAAGGCGCGGCGAGCCGTCGCGGAGTTCCGGATCCGGGGCGTCTCCACCAACATCCCCTTCCTGCAGGCGGTGCTCGCGGACCCCGACTTCGCCGGCGGCCACGTCACGACCTCGTTCATCGAGACCCACCCGCAGCTCCTGCAGGCCCGCAGCTCGGGCGACCGCGGCAGCAAGCTGCTCGGCTACCTCGCCGACGTCACCGTCAACCAGCCGTACGGGCCGGCACCGGTCAGCCTCGACCCGGTCACCAAGCTCCCGGACGTCAACCTCGACATCCCGGCGCCCGACGGCACCCGTCAGCTGCTGCTGCACGTCGGGCCGGAGGAGTTCGCGCGTCGACTGCGCGCCCAGCCCCAGGTCGCGGTCACCGACACCACGTTCCGCGACGCCCACCAGTCGCTGCTCGCGACGCGGGTCCGGACCCGCGACCTGCTCGCGACCGCGGGCCACGTCGCTCGCACCACGCCCGAGCTGTGGTCCCTGGAGGCCTGGGGCGGCGCGACGTACGACGTGGCGCTGCGCTTCCTCTCCGAGGACCCGTGGGAGCGGCTGGCCTCCCTGCGCCAGGCGGTGCCCAACATCTGCCTGCAGATGCTGCTGCGGGGGCGCAACACGGTCGGCTACACGCCGTACCCGACCGACGTGACCAACGCCTTCGTCGAGGAGGCGGCCGCCACCGGCATCGACGTGTTCCGGATCTTCGACGCCCTCAACGACGTCGAGCAGATGCGGCCCGCGATCGAGGCGGTCCGCGCGACCGGGACGTCCGTGGCGGAGGTCGCGCTCTGCTACACCGGCGACCTGTCCGACCCCGACGAGAGCCTCTACACGCTCGACTACTACCTCCACCTCGCCGATCGGATCGTCGAGGCCGGGGCGCACGTCCTGGCGATCAAGGACATGGCCGGGCTGCTGCGGGTGCCGGCCGCGCACACCCTCGTCACCGCCCTGCGCGAGCGGTTCGACCTGCCGGTCCACCTGCACACGCACGACACCGCGGGCGGTCAGCTGGCGACACTGCTCGCCGCGATCGACGCCGGTGTCGACGCGGTGGACGCCGCGACCGCCTCCATGGCCGGCACCACCTCCCAGCCACCGATCTCCGCACTGGTCTCGGCCACCGACCACGGACCGCGCGAGACCGGCCTGTCGCTGGCCGCGATCAACGCGCTCGAGCCCTACTGGGAGGCCACCCGGCGGGTCTACGCGCCGTTCGAGTCCGGGCTGCCGGCCCCGACCGGACGCGTCTACCGCCACGAGATCCCCGGCGGCCAGCTCTCCAACCTGCGCCAGCAGGCGATCGCGCTCGGCCTGGGCGAGAAGTTCGAGCAGATCGAGGACATGTACGCCGCGGCCAACGACATCCTCGGCCGGATCCCCAAGGTGACCCCGTCCTCCAAGGTCATCGGAGACCTCGCACTCGCCCTGGTGGGTGCCGGCGCCGATCCGGCCGAGTTCGCCGAGGATCCGGGCAGGTTCGACATCCCCGACTCCGTGGTCGGCTTCCTCAACGGTGAGCTCGGCGACCCGCCCGGCGGCTGGCCGGAGCCGTTCCGCACCAAGGCCCTCGCGGGCCGCACCCCCAAGCCCGCGATGGAGACGCTCACGGCCGAGCAGCAGGAGGGCCTGACCAGCGCCAGCCCCACCCGCCGCCGGACCCTCAACGAGCTGCTCTTCCCGGGCCCGACCCGGGAGTTCAGTGAGTCCCGGGCGAGGTACGGCGACGTGTCGGTGCTCAACACCCTCGACTACCTCTACGGGCTGCGTCCCGGCGCCGAGCACGAGATCGAGCTGCAGGAGGGCAAGACCCTCATCGTCGGACTCCAGGCGATCAGCGAGCCGGACGAGCGCGGCTTCCGCACCGTGATGGCGACCATCAACGGCCAGCTCCGCCCGGTGAGCGTCCGCGACCGCAGTGTCGCCTCCGACGTCGCCACCGCCGAGAAGGCCGACTCTTCCCAGCCGGGCCACGTGGCTGCACCGTTCCAGGGCGTCGTCACGACCGTGGTCGAGAAGGGGCAGCAGGTGGCGGCCGGCGACACGGTCGCCACCATCGAGGCGATGAAGATGGAGGCCGCGATCACTGCCCCGGTGGCCGGCACCGTCGAGCGGCTCGCGCTCTCGGGCACCCAGGCTGTCGACGGCGGCGACCTGGTGCTGGTGCTGGCCTGACCGTCACGGGCTCGGCGTGCGGATCACGTTGACGGCGCGGAGGTCGAGCTCCCCCGTCGCCGTGTAGCGGTGCAGCGTGTCCGCGGGCCAGGACACGTGGCCGCCGCTCGCGACGTCGACGGTCCGGTCGGCCCACTCCACCCGGCAGCAGCCGGAGAGCACCGTCAGCTGCTCCTCGGCACCCGCCGGGTGCGCAGGCGAGCTGCGCGTGACCCCCGACGCGACGCGGAGCAGGTAGACCTCCGAGGTGACGGCGCCGCCGCGCTCGGTGTGCAGCAGCACCGCCTCGAAGCCCTCGTCGGCGACCTCGGCACCGTCACGGAAGTCGAGCAGCGCGGCCAGCGGCACGCCGAGCGGACCGGCGAGCGCATAGAGGGTGTCCAGCGTCGGGTTGCGACGCCCGGTCTCGAGCTCGGAGAGCGAGCCCTTGCCGATCCCGGCCGCGGACGCGAGCTCGGTCAGCGTCAGACCGCGCTCGAGGCGCAGCGCCCGGATCCGCGCGCCCGCTGCCGCCCCTGCCTCGCTCGCCATCGCGACCTCCACTATCGTTGCGTTCTGTTTACAGAACGGAGCCGTCCATGGACCAGCATGCCAGCACCCCCGTCGTGGCGGGCGTCGTCACGGCGATCGTCGGCTTCAGCAGCTCGTTCGTGGTCGTGCTGGCAGGGCTGGTCGCCGTCGGCGCCACCGCTGCGGAGGCCGCCTCGGGGCTGCTCGCCCTCTGTGTGACCCAGGCGCTCGGCATGGTGTGGCTCAGCGTGCGACACCGGACCCCGATCTCGCTGGCGTGGTCCACGCCCGGCGCCGCCCTCCTGATCACCACCGGGACCGTCGAGGGCGGCTGGCCCGCTGCGGTCGGCGCCTTCACGGTCGCGGGCGTCCTGATCGTCCTCACCGGCCTGCTCCCCTGGCTGGGCTCGCTGATCGCCCGGATCCCGCCCTCGCTGGCTCGGGCGATGCTCGCCGGTGTCCTGCTGCCGATCTGCCTGGAGCCGGTGATCGGGATCGCCGAGTCGCCGCTGCTCGTCGGACCGGTCGTGCTCGCCTGGGTGGTGATGCACCGGATCTCGCGACGCTGGGCCGTCCCGGCCTCGCTCCTGGTCGCGCTGGCCATCGTGCTCCTCGAGGCCGGCTCCGCGGTGGACGGCACCGACCTGGTGCCGGCGCTCGCCTGGACGACTCCGCAGTGGACGCTGCCGGCGGTGGTGAGCATCGCGGTGCCGCTCTACATCGTGACCATGGCGTCGCAGAACGTCCCCGGGGTCGCGGTGATGTCGAGCTTCGACTGGTCGGTCCCGTGGCGCGAGTCGATGACCGTGACCGGTCTCGGCACCGTGCTGGGCGCGCCGTTCGGCGGCCACGCGATCAACCTGGCCGCGATCACCGCCGCCATGACGGCGGGCCCGATGGCCGGCGCCGACCGGGCACGGCGCTGGGTGGCAGCGACGAGTGCTGCGGCGACGTACCTCGTGCTGGCGCTCGCGGCGGCTGCCCTGGCTGCACTGGTCGCAGCCGCCCCGGGTCAGGTGATCCCTGCGGCCGCCGGCCTGGCCCTGATCGGGACGTTCGGCACCGCCCTCGCCGGTGCCCTCGCGGACGAGGGTGATCGGGAGGCGGCCGCGGTCTGCTTCCTGGTGGCGGCGTCCGGCATCAGCGTGCTCGGAGTCGGCGCGGCCTTCTGGGC
>JBAWHI010000305.1:0-3937 GCA_049593675.1 Nocardioides sp. | reverse complement strand
GTGTCGGCTGCACCGGCGCCGCGACCGGAGCCGGGGCGGCCGGGGCGGTCTCCGCCGCCGGGGGCGGCACGACCGGGTTGTCGATCGACTCCTGGGTGGGCTGCGCGGTGGGCGTCGGCTCGGGCAGCTCACCGGCCTCGTCGAAGCCGACGCTCAACGGCAGCGCCACCTTGAACGCATCGGTCGAGCCTCCGCTGGACAGCCAGAACGCCGCCGTGCCGAGCCGGTCCATGTAGTCGACGAACGACTGCGGGAACGAGCCGGTCCAGCGGTCACCGGTCGCCTGGCCCAGGCCGCTGACGCGCACCCCGAGGTACGCCGGGGTGGCGCTCAGGCCGCCGTCGGCGAGGTCGACCTCGGGCAGGTCGGCGAGGGTCACGGTCGCGGGCTCCACCGGGGCCCACCGGTCGGGGTCGTCGACCGAGGAGGCGTAGCCCTGCACCGTCGCCGTGAGGGTGCCCCGGCCGTCGGCCACGTCCAGCACCGGGTCGGAGACGTGGAACATCGACATGCCGGAGTAGTAGAGGACGGTGAGGTCGCCCTCCCACGCGACGTGGGCCGTCCCGTCGGTCAGGTCCACCTCCCCGACGCCGGCGCCGAAGCTGAAGCGGTGGTTGCTGAAGGTCCCGGACGTCGGCGACCCGAGCGCGTCGCCCGCACTGTCGGTGGTGAGCCCGGCCCAGGTCGCCCGCCGCCACGCCGCGCCGTCCCACTTCTGGATCTGCACCTCGCCGGCGCTCTGCTGCCAGCGCGCCCGTGGCAGGGAGGTCCCACCCCGGCCCGGGTCGGGGACCCGGCCGGCGGAGAAGAAGTTGTAGGTCCGCGGCGCGAAGGCCCGATTGCTCGACTCGTTGTTGAGCCCCCAGCGCAGGACGGCGCCGTCGACCTGGACGACGGTGGAGTCCGGGGTCTCCTCCTCGGGTGTGGCAGCGGCTGCGGAGGTCGCGAGCAGCAGCCCGCACAGGGCGGCCACGAGCCCCGGGACGGCCAGGGCCACCCTGCCCTCACGTCGCACGGTTCCCCCTGCGTCGCAGCCCGAGTCGGACGAGGGCGACGACGAGGACGATCGCTGCCGCCCCGGCGAACAGCCAGGCCGCCCGCATCTCGTCGTCGGCACCGGCGCTGCTCGGCTCGGCGCCGGCGTCGCTCGGCGTGTCGCTCGCCTGCACGGCGAACATCACCGTGGGCGGGTCCTCGACGCCGTACAGCCGCAGCTCGTGGGTGCCGGCGCTGGTGGCCGCCGGCAGTCCGATCACCCCGACCAGGGTGCCGTCGGAGGCGACCACGAACGGACCGGCTCCGGCAGCGCCGTCGTCGAAGACGGCCGACACCTGCGCTCCCGGTGGGAGTCCGGAGGCGTTGAAGGCCACGACGTTGCCGGCGACCGCAGCGGCGCGATCGACCTCAATGGCGGCCGGCCGGGCAGGCGCGGGGTCGCCGGCCGCCGGCGGTGCCGCCGAGTCGTCGTCCGGCGCGGTCGACGGACCTGTCGCGGGAGCCGTCGTCGACCCCGAAGGCGCGGCGGTGGTGGCAGGTGCAGCCGACTGGCCCGTGAGCGACCCGACGGACACCGGCGTGAACGACTCGTTGGTCGCGTTCGCGACCCCGTGGGCACCGACCGTGATCACCCCGCAGGTGACCTGGCGGCAGTCGATCGTGCGGACGCCGCCGCGACGGTCGTAGGCCTTGAAGACCGCTCCGGGCACGACGAGCTGGGTCGACCAGGAGCCGGACTCCGACATCACGCCGCCGTTCGCGGAGCCGGCCGTGTCGGACCCGGGGAAGGCGACGTAGCGCTGGAAGCCCTGGTTGTTCTTGGCCTCGCTGTCGGGCACGTAGTAGTAGTCGGCGCCGGTGGCACCGCCCCTGCTGGGCTGCCATCCGGGCTTGACGGTGCCGAAGAAGACATAGACCCCGCCGTGCCCGCCCGTGACGGACTGGAAGCCGCTGCCGGAGACGCGGACGGTGGTGGCGTAGGTCGGGTCGATCTTCGCGTCCCCGTCGGAGTTGGCGACGACCACCCGACCCGCGGCGTGGGCCGGCGCGACCGGCAGGAGCACGGTCGCGGCCAGCAGCAGGGCAGCGACCAGAGGCGCCCCCACTCGGACGCTCACACGGTCGGCCATGGCGCCTCCTGGGGGGCTCGAACCGGCACGACCAGCAGGGTGCCGGCGTGCTCGATGACGTCGACGGGGTGCGCATATACCTCCGACAGCAGATCGGCTGTCAGCACCTCCGCCGGGGGGCCGTCGGCGCGGACGGAGCCGCCGGAGAGGACACAGACACGGTCGGCGTAGGCCGCGGCGATCGAGAGGTCGTGGAGCACGACGACGACGGCCGCCCCGGCCCGCGCCGCCTCCCGGGCGACGGCGAGCAGGGCCTCCTGGTGCCGGATGTCGAGCGCCGCGGTCGGCTCGTCGAGCATCAGCACCGGCGTCGCCTGGGCGAGCAACCGGGCGAAGGACGTCCGCGCCTGCTCGCCGCCCGAGAGCGTGGGGTAGAGCCGGTCGGCGAGCCCGGTGACCTCGGCGCGCTCCATCGCGTCGGCGACCACGCGATCGTCGTCGTCCTCCTCGCTCGTTCGGTGCCACGGGGAGCGACCCATCCGGACCACCTCGTGCACCCGGAACCCGAAGGCCAGTCCCTGCTTCTGGAGCTGTACGGCGCGCAGCCGGGCCAGCTCGCGGGCGGGATAGGCGCCGAGCCGGCGGTCGTCGAGCACGACGGTGCCGCTGGTCGGCTCTACGTCGCCGGAGAGCACGCCGAGCAGCGTGGACTTGCCGGCGCCGTTCGGGCCGACCAGCGCGACGAGCTCGCCGGCCCGGACGTCGATGTCGACGTCGGCCAGGATCGACGCGCCGTCGTAGACCACCCCGACGCCGCGGGTGCTGAGCCGGACCGGGGCGGCACTCATGCCCAGCCCCCGGAGGTCCGGCGGGCGCGCCGGATCAGCCAGAAGAAGAAGGGCCCGCCCACCAGCGCGGTGAGCATCCCGATCGGCAGGTCGGCGTAGGCGATCAGCGTCCGGGCCCACAGGTCGGCCAGCACCAGCAGCACGGCGCCGCCGAGCGCGCTGGCCGGGACCAGCAGCCGGTGACCGGGCCCGGCGAACAGGCGCACCAGGTGCGGGACGACGAGGCCGACGAACGAGATGATCCCGCAGAAGGCGACCGCCGCGGCGGTCAGCAGGGCGACCACGAGGATCACCCCCATCCGCAGCCGTTCGACGTCCACGCCGACGTGGCGAGCGGCCCGGTCGCCCAGGGCGAGCAGGTCGAGCTTGGGCGCCACCACGATCGCGGCCCCGATGCCCACGGCCACCATCGGGGCGACGACGACGACCTGCTCCCAGCGCGATCCGTTGAGGCTGCCCAGCGTCCAGAAGACGATCTCCTCACGCGCCTGGGTGTCACCGAGGAACATCAAGAACGCCAGGGCGGCGCTGGTCATCGCGTTGATCGCGATGCCGGTCAGGACCAGGGTCACCACCTCGGTCCGGCCGCCGTCGCGCGACATGACGTAGACCAGCGTCGTGGTGAGCAGACCGCCGACGAACGCGCAGATCGCGACCGTCCAGGTGCCGGCGAAGCTCAGGGAGAAGACGATGGCCGTGGCGGCGGCGACCGCCGCTCCGGCCGAGACGCCGACGACGCCCGGCTCGGCGAGCGGGTTGCCGAACACGCCCTGCATCAGGGCCCCCGCGGTGGCGAGGCTCGCTCCGGCGAGCGCGGCCATCACCACGCGCGGGAACCGCACCTGCCACAGCGTGCTCTCGCCCTGGGGGTGGCTGGGGACCGGTCCGAGGTCCAGGCCGAGCCGGTGCAGGATCGAGCCGATGACCTCCGAGGCAGGGATGTCGAGCTGGCCGTGGCCGGCCGCGACCACCAGCGAGACGACCAGCGCGACGGCCAGCCCGCCGAGGAGGCCGACCCGGCCC
>JBAWHI010000304.1:0-32832 GCA_049593675.1 Nocardioides sp. | reverse complement strand
CGCCCCACGGACCTCGGCGAGGCGCTCGACCTGCTGCGCGAGCGGCCGGACGCCACGGTGGTGGCGGGCGCCACGGACTGGGGAGTCGAGGTCAACCTGCGCGGTCGCCGCGCGGCGTACGTCGTGGCGGTCGATCGGCTGCCCGAGCTGCGCGAGATCTCCACGAGCGACACGATCGAGGTCGGCGCGGCGCTCACCCTCAGTGAGGTCGAGGCGTCGCTGCGCGGGGCGGTCCCGCTGCTCGACGAGGTCTGGCCGCTGTTCGCGTCCCGGCTGATCCGCAACGGTGCCACCATCGGCGGCAACGTCGCGACCGCCTCTCCGATCGGCGACCTCCCGCCCGCGCTGCTCGCCCTGGAGGCGAGCGTCGTGCTCGCCTCGCCGGCCGGTGAGCGCACGGTCCCGCTGGCCGACTACTCCACCGGCTACCGCCAGTCCGTGCGCCGCGAGGGCGAGCTGATCAGATCGATCCGGATCCCGCGACCGCTTGCGGGCCTCACCGGCTTCCACAAGGTCGCGAAGCGACGCTACGACGACATCTCCAGCGTGGCGGTCGGCTTCGCGCTCGACGTGGTCGACGGCTCGATCACGCGCGCCCGGATCGGGATCGGCGGGGTCGCCGCCACGCCGATCCGTGCGCTGGCCACCGAGGCCGCACTCGTCGGCCGGCCGTGGACCGTGGAGACGGTCGAGGAGGCCGCCGTCGTGATGGGTGGCGAAGGCACGCCGATGGACGACCACCGGGCGAGCGCGGCCTACCGCTCGGCGATGCTCGCGAACGCGCTGCGCCGGCTGTGGTTCGCGGCGGCCGAGCGGGGGGCGGCATGACGAGCCACCTGTCGCAGCGTCCCGAGGACCCGGTGGTCGGGCTGGCCGTGCCGCACGAGAGCGCGGCACTGCACGTCACCGGACACGCGCTCTACACCGACGACCTCGTGGGTCGCGCCCGCGACGTGCTGCACGCCCATCCGGTGTGCTCGCCGTATCCGCATGCGCGGGTGGCCCGGCTCGACGCCGGACCTGCACGCGAGCTGCCGGGAGTGGTGCGCGTGCTGACGGCTGCGGACGTGCCCGGCGTCAACGACGCCGGCGTCAAGCAGGACGAGCCGCTGTTCCCGGGCGAGGTGATGTTCGTCGGCCATGCCGTCTGCTGGGTGCTCGGCGAGACCCTCGAGGCGGCGCGGCTCGGGGCGGAGGCGGTCGAGGTCGACTACGAGCCGCTGCCCGCCGTCATCGCGCTCACCGAGGCGATCGCCGTCGAGAGCTTCCAGGGTGGCCAGCCGGTCGTGGTCCGTGGAGACGTCGACCAGGGGCTGGCCGACTCGGCCCACGTCTTCAGCGGGATCACCGAGATGGCTGGTCAGGAGCACTTCTACCTCGAGACCCACGCGACGCTCGCGCACCTCGACGAGGGCGGTCAGGTGTTCGTGCAGAGCAGCACCCAGCACCCGTCGGAGACCCAGGAGATCGTGGCGCACGTGCTCGGGCTGCCCAGCCATGCCGTCACTGTGCAGTGCCTGCGGATGGGCGGAGGGTTCGGTGGCAAGGAGATGCAGCCGCACGGGTTCGCAGCCGTCGCGGCACTCGGCGCGATGCTCACCGGACGCCCGGTCCGGCTCCGGCTCAGCCGCACCCACGACATGACGATGACCGGCAAGCGGCACGGCTTCCACGCTCAGTGGCGGGTCGGGTTCGACGCCGACGGCCGGCTGCAGGCGCTCGAGGCCGCGCTCACCTCCGACGGCGGCTGGAGCCTCGACCTCAGCGAGCCGGTGCTGGCGCGGGCGCTGTGCCACGTCGACAACGCCTACTGGATCCCGCACGTCCGGCTCAACGGCCGGGTCGCCAAGACCCACAAGACCTCGCAGACCGCGTTCCGCGGCTTCGGTGGGCCGCAGGGGATGCTGGTGATCGAGGACGTACTCGGGCGCTGCGCGCCGCTGCTCGGCGTCGACCCGGTCGACCTGCGCCGCCGCAACTTCTACGTCGAGGGCCAGGCGACGCCCTACGGCCAGCCGGTGCGCCATCCCGAGCGGGTCGCGGCGGCCTGGGAGCAGGTGCTGACCGACGGCCGGGTCGCCGAGCGACAGGCCGAGGTCGCGGCGTACAACGCCCTCTACGCCCACACCAAGCGCGGCCTGGCCGTAACGCCGGTCAAGTTCGGGATCTCCTTCAACTTCACCGCCTTCAACCAGGCCGGCGCCCTCGTGCACGTCTACAAGGACGGCTCCGTGCTGATCAACCACGGCGGCACCGAGATGGGGCAGGGTCTGCACACCAAGATGCTGCAAGTCGCCGCCACGACCCTGGGCATCCCGCTCGAGCGGGTGCGGCTCGCCCCGACCCGCACCGACAAGGTGCCCAACACCTCCGCCACGGCAGCGAGCGCCGGCGCCGACCTCAACGGCGGCGCCGTCAAGGACGCCTGCGAGCAGATCAGGGGGCGGCTGGTCGAGTTCGCCGACGGCAGGGACCTCCCCTGGGACGACCTCGTGCGTCAGGCCTACTTCAGCCGCATCCAGCTGTGGGCGGCCGGCTTCTACCGGACCGAGGGCATCCACTGGGACTCGACGAGCATGCAGGGGCACCCGTTCAAGTACTTCGCGTACGGCGTGGCCGCCGCCGAGGTCGAGGTCGACGGGTTCACCGGCGCCTACCGCACCCGGCGCGTCGACATCGTCCACGACGTCGGCGACAGCCTGTCGCCGCTGGTCGACCTCGGCCAGGTCGAGGGCGGGTTCGTGCAGGGCGTCGGCTGGCTCACCCTCGAGGACCTGCGCTGGGACGAGACGGACGGGCCCGGTCGCGGCCGTCTGACCACCCAGGCGGCCAGCACCTACAAGCTCCCGAGCCTCAGCGAGCTGCCCGCCGAGCTCCACGTCGCCCTGCTCGACCGTGCTCACGAGGACGGCGCCGTCTATGGCTCGAAGGCGGTCGGCGAACCACCGCTGATGCTCGCCTTCTCGGTCCGGGAGGCGCTGCGTCAGGCGGTGGCGGCCTTCGGCCCGACCGGCACCGCCGTCGACCTCGCGTCCCCGGCGACACCGGAGGCGGTCTTCTGGGCGATCGAGCGGGCCCGCGGCGGCGGGCGGGACCAGGTCGTCGAGGGCAGCCCCGGACTGCGCCCGGAGCTGCCCGACCCGGACGCTGCGCCCCTGCGGCCGCGCTCGGAGCGCTTGGCCGAGGAGCCGGCCCCACCAGCACCGGCAGGGGCCTGACATGCACTGGGTGTCCGCCGTGGAGCGGCTTCGCCGGGAACGCCGCGCCGGGGTGCTCGTCACCGTCGCCGACGCCCGTGGCCACGCGCCCCGCGATCCCGGCGCCAAGATGGTCGTGGCGGCCGACGCGACCTGGGGGAGCATCGGTGGCGGCAACCTGGAGAAGACCGCGGTGTCTCGTGCCCGGTCGATGATCGCGACCGCGTCGGTGGAACCCGAGCACCTGCAGGTCGGCCTCACCGACAAGGCGCGCGCCGAGCACGGCCGCCAGTGTTGTGGTGGCGAAGTGACGATCCTGCTCGAGCCGCTGCCTGTCGTCCCTGCCGTCGCCCTCTTCGGGGTCGGGCACGTCGGCCTGGAGCTGGCCCGGGTGCTGGTCCGGCACGACCTGGAGCTGCACCTGGTCGACTCGCGGGCCGACCAGCTCACCGATGCGCGGCTCGCCTGCCTCGAGGACGGCGAGGCGGTCGTGCATGTCCACCACTCGCCGGTGCCCGAGCTGGCCCTCGGATCCCTTCCGTCGGGGGCTCATGTCCTGGTGATGACCCACGACCATGCGGAGGACTTCGCTCTCTGCGACGAGGCCCTGCGCAGCCCTCGGCTGGGCAGCATCGGGCTGATCGGGTCGGCCGCCAAGTGGTCTCGCTTCCGGACCGCGCTCCTGGCCGAGGGTCACGACGAGGCGGCGGTCGATCGGATCCGCTGCCCGATCGGTCGGCCCGGCCCGGTCGGCAAGTCACCAGCGGTCATCGCGGTCGCGGCCGCGGTCGACCTGCTCCGGGCCTTCGCGGACCAGGCGGCCGAGGTCGGGTCGTGACGCTCTACCGGGCGCAGGTCCTCGACACCCCGGAGGACCCTTTCGACGGGGGGAAGCTGCGCAGCGACGCGGACGCCGGACTCCTCGTCCACGCGGGCGTCATCCGGGAGCGCTCAGACTTCACCGCGCTCCGGGCCCGGCATCGCGACGAGGAGGTCGTCGACCTGCGGCCCGGTGTGCTCCTGCCCGGCTTCGTCGACGCTCACGTGCACTACCCCCAGGTGCGGATCATCGGGGCACTCGGTCTGCCGCTGCTGGAGTGGCTCGAGCGATGCGCCCTGCCCGAGGAGTGCCGCCTGGCGGACCGGGACTACGCCGCAGCGGTCGCCGGCGAGTTCGTGCGCGGGCTGGTCGCGGCCGGAACGACGACCGCGCTGGTCTTCGGCTCGCACTTCGCGCCGGCCGTCGATGTGCTGTTCGACGAGGTCTCCCGCGCGGGCCTGCGGGTCGCCGCCGGGCTGGTCGTGAGCGATCGCGGCCTGCCGGAGCCGCTGCTGACCGATCCCGACCGCGCCTACACCGAAGCCGTTGCCCTCGCTCAGCGCTGGCACGGGGTCGGTCGGCTCCGGTACGCCGTGACGCCGCGCTTCTCCTACTCCGCCAGCGCCGACGTGCTGGATGCCTGCGCCGCCGTGCTCAAGGACGTCCCCGGATCGTGGTTCACCTCCCACGTCAACGAGAACCCCGCCGAGGTGGCCGAGGTGACCCGGCTCTTCGTGGGCGCCGAGCACTACGTCGGCACCTACGACGACCACGGGCTGGTCGGCGAGTCCTCCGTGCTGGCGCACAACGTGCACCCGACCGACGACGAGCTCGCGGTCCTCGGCGGCAGGAGGGCGTCGGTCGCGCACTGCCCGTCGAGCAACTCCGCACTCGGGAGCGGGCTGTTCCCGATGCGCCGCCACGTCCAGCACGACGTCCGCGTCGCCCTGGGATCCGACGTGGGTGCCGGCACCTCCTTCAGCATGCTGAAGGAGGGGCTCCAGGCCTCGTTCATGCAGGCACTGCTCGGGCCCGACGGCCTGCCGTTGACCTCGACGCACCTGCTGCACCTCGCCACCCGGGCCGGTGCGTTGGCGCTCGGCCTGGGCGAGGACGTGGGCGACCTCGGGGTGGGGCGAAGCTTCGACGCGGTCTGGGTGTGCCCTCGGCCCGGTCAGCCGCTCGACGTCGGCCTGCGCCATGCCGGCTCCCCGGACGACGCGCTGGCGAAGATCTTCGCGCTCGGCGGTGACGCGGACCTGTGCGGCGTCTGGGTCGCGGGGGAGCGGGTCAAGCCCGGTCCTGGCTGAGCCTGCGCGCTGAGCCTGCGCTCAGTGACCGGCAGCGAGGATCACCTGGTAGGCCGGGAGGGTCAGGAAGTCCGGGAAGTCCTCGCTCAGCGCGGCCCCCTCGAACAGGCGCCGGGCATCCGCCCAGTGGCCCGCGTCGAACGACTCCTCGCCCACGGCGGTGCGCAGAGCGGCGTACTCCTCCTCGACGATCCGCTCGACCAGCTCGCGGGTGACGACGGTCCCGTCGTCGAGGCTGGCTGCGGTGAAGATCCACTGCCACACCTGGGACCGCGAGATCTCCGCGGTGGCGGCGTCCTCCATGAGGTTGTCGATGCCGGCGGCACCATTGCCGGACAGCCAGGCCTGGAGGTACTGGATGCCGATCCGGACGTTGCCACGCAGACCCGACTCGGTGCGCTCGCCGGGGGTGCGGTCGACCGCCAGGAGGTCGCCTGCCGAGACGACGACGTCGTCACGGCCGACGTCGAGCTGGTTGGCCCGGTCGCCGAGCGCCTCGTCGAAGATCCCGGCGCACAGGGGGACCAGGTCGGGGTGGGCGACCCATGAGCCGTCGAAGCCCGCCTCGGCCTCGCGGGTCTTGTCCTCGGTCACCTTGGCGAACGCGCGCTCGTTGACCGCCGCGTCGCGCCGGCTCGGGATGAACGCCGCCATCCCGCCGATCGCCATCGCGCCCCGTCGGTGGCAGGTGCGCACCAGCAGGTCGCTGTAGGCCCGCATCATCGGGGCGTTCATCGTGACCGCGTTGCGATCGGGGAGCGTGAACGCTGCACCGGCGTCACGGAAGTTCTTGATGATGCTGAACAGGTAGTCCCAGCGGCCGGCGTTGAGCCCGGCAGCGTGGTCGCGCAGCTCGTAGAGGATCTCGTCCATCTCGTAGGCCGCGGTGATCGTCTCGATCAGGACCGTGGCCCGGATCGAGCCGTGCGGGATCTCCAGGGTCGCCTCGGCGTGCGAGAACACCTCGTCCCAGAGTCGCGCCTCCAGGTGCGACTCCATCTTCGGCAGGTAGAAGTACGGCCCGCTGCCGCGCGAGAGCAGCTCGCGAGCGTTGTGGAAGAAGTAGAGACCGAAGTCGACCAGGGCGGCGACCACCGGTGTGTCGTCCCGGGTGAGGTGCTCCTCGTCGAAGTGCCACCCCCGAGGCCGGGGCAGGATCACGGGGAGGCGCTCGGGGTCGGCCAGCGCGTAGTCCTTGCCCTCCGCGGACGTGAAGGACAGCTCGCGGCGGACGGCGTCGGCCAGCGTCACCTGGCCGCCGATCACGTTGCGCCAGTGAGGCGTGTTGGCGTCCTCGAGGTCGGCGAGCCACACGCGAGCGCCCGAGTTGAGGGCGTTGATCGCCATCTTGGGGTCGGTCGGCCCGGTGATCTCGACCCGGCGGTCGCGGAGGTCCAGCGGGAGCGGTGCCACCGTCCAGTCTCCCGAGCGCACGGCGGCGGTCTCGGGCAGGAAGTCCAGGGTCCCCGTGCGGGCGATCTGGTCGCGCCGAGCCCGGCGAGCCCCGAGCAGCTCGTCGCGGCGCGCGTGGAACCGGGCGTCGAGGTCGGCCACGAAGTCGAGAGCCTCCGGAGTCAGGATCTCCTCGGACCTCGGCACGGACGGGGCGGTGACGACGCAGCTGGCCATGACCTCACGCTAGCTCCCGGAGCGATAGGGTCGGGCGCATGGACGGGGAGCAGCGCGTCACCAGGGAGGCGCTGCGGGCGTACTTCCCCCGCGGTGGTCTGGGTCGTCGGATCGTGGCGCTGCCCGAGCACGGCTGTGTCTACGTGAAGAACCTCAAGGCCGGCTGCTCGACGGTCACCCTGTGGCTGCACCGCATCCACACGGGTGACCACGAGTTCGTCCCCCAGTCCGCTCGCCACGCCGAGTTCGGCACTCCCCACCCCGGGCAGATCGGTTGGAACCGCGTCACCCGGATGCTCTCGGGAGACGCGTTCCGGTTCACATTCGTCCGCGACCCCATCCGGCGGGCCGAGTCGGCCTACCGGGACAAGATCGTCAACACGCCCGAGGAGACCTTCCGCGACCGGGTCCGACAGACGCTCGAGCTGGACGGCGATGCGCCCGTCACCCTCGACGTGTTCGTGGACGCCCTCGAGGTGGGGGACCCCGTGCAGATGGACGCGCACTGGCGGCCGCAGCACCTCAATCTCATGCATCCGGTGGTGACCTACGACCTGGTGGGCAGGCTGGAGAACCTCGCGGCGGACCTGGAGCGGGTCCGAGACGCCTGCGACCTCCCCGATGTCGCCGTCGTCAGCCGCAACCCGTCGACCCGGGTCGAGGACCGCCCGATCGCCGACCGTCCCGACCTGCTCCGCAGGGTGAGCGAGGTCTACGGTCGCGACTTCGAGCTCTACGGCTACTGACGCACCGGAGCGCCACCGGCTCGCGGTACGCACCCGCGGGCGTTCGACGCCGCAGGATCCGCGACGACTTTTGCCCAGGGTCCTGACAGGTCCGGTGCCCGAGGGCTACCTTGCTCCGAGAACACGTTCTACTTTTCGTCTCGTCAAGGCACAGGGAGCACAGCATGAAGACTCGCGCGGCCATCTTGTGGGAGCCCCACACCGACTGGAGTGTGGAGGACATCGAGCTCGATCCGCCCAAGCGGGGCGAGATCCTCGTCAAGCTGGCCGCCTCGGGCCTGTGCCACTCCGATGAGCACATGGTCACCGGCGACATGGTCCTCGACCCCGAGCTGGCGGAGGCCTTCGGGCTCAAGCAGTTCCCGGTCATCGGCGGCCACGAGGGCGCCGGTGTCGTCGAGGAGATCGGTCCCGGCACCGACGGCTTCGAGGTGGGTGACCACGTCGTCTTCAGCTTCATCCCGTCGTGCGGCAAGTGCCCGTCGTGCTCGACCGGGCAGCAGCACCTCTGCGACCTCGGTGCCTTCCTGCTCAGCGGCATGCAGCTGAGCGACTTCTCCTACCGTCACCACGCCAAGGACGGTCGCGACCTCGGCATCATGGTCGGGCTCGGCACCTTCTCGCCCTACACCGTCGTCAACGTCGACTCCGCCGTGAAGATCGAGAAGCACATCCCGCTCGAGAAGGCCGCCCTGGTCGGCTGCGGTGTGACCACCGGCTGGGGCTCCTCGGTGTACGCCGCCGATGTGCAGCCCGGCGAGACCGTCGCCGTGATCGGGCTCGGCGGGATCGGCATGAGCGCGGTCCAGGGTGCCGCGATGGCGGGCGCCCGCCAGGTCGTGGCCATCGACCCGGTCGCCTGGAAGCGCGAGAAGGCGCTGACGCTCGGCGCGACCCACACCGCGGCCTCGATGGAGGAGGCCCAGCCGCTGATCAGCGAGATCACGCAGGGCGCCAACGCCGACAAGGCGATCCTCTGCGTCGGGCTCGCGACCGGGGACCTGATCGGCCCGATGATGGGCATGGTCAAGAAGGCCGGTCGCGGCGTCGTCACCGCCGTGTCGAACATGATGGCCGACGACGTGAAGCTCAACCTGTTCGACATGTCGATGCAGCGCAAGGAGCTGGTCGGCTGCATCTTCGGCAACGCCAACCCGCGCTACGACATCCCCCGGCTGCTCAACCTCTACATGGAGGGCAAGCTCAAGCTCGACGAGATGGTGACGACCGAGTACACCCTCGACGAGATCAACCAGGGCTACCAGGACATGCGCGACGGCAAGAACATCCGAGGCCTGATCCGCTACGAGTGAGGAGACACCGGCCGGTCGGCTCGCCGGCCGGCCGGTGGACCCTGCCCGTCAGCTGACGTAGTCCGCGTGGCGTAGCCACCGCAGCGCCCAGGCGCCGTACACGTCGGGCAGGTAGGACGTCGCGATCCGCTGGGTCACCGCGATCGCGAACGCCGGTCCGCTCGGCACGCCGACGGCCACCAGGCAGGCCGTGATCGCGGCCTCGGCGACGCCCACGTTGCCGGGCACCGGGATGAGCGCGGAGAACAGAGCCGCGCCGGCCACCACCCAGACCGCCTCGCCGTAGCCGATGCCCGGGCTCAAGCCGTTGACCATGCACAGCAGCGCGATGCCCGTGATCATCAGCGAGGCGAGGTTGCTGCCGAACATCAGCAGCGAGCGGGCGGGGCTGGCCGTCACGACGTGCAGCGAGGTCCACGAGGCGCGTGCACCCTCCACCACCTTGCTGCGCAGAGGGCGGACCAGAGCGACCAGCAGCACCGAGACGATGACGATCAGCAGCATCACCCGGACCATCTGGCCGAGGTCGTTGCCGCCACTGAGATCGATGCTGGGGGTGTTGCTGATCAGGAGGAAGCCGAGCAGCACGACCAGTCCGTTGCAGAGCGAGGCTGCCAGCGCGTCGAGCGCGGTGGCGATCGCGGCCACCGACGGTCCTTCGCCGTAGCGGCGCAGGAAGGAGGTGTAGAGCGCCATCCGCCCGGCGGTCGCCGAGATCGCCAGACCGACGGTCTTGACGGCGTACTGGAGCTGCACGAGCGGCCACATCGGGAGCCGGGTGGTGACCGCCGACATCATCGAGACGGAGTCGGCCACCGAGGTCGCCTGAGCGACGACCAGGCCGAGCACCACCCACTTCCAGTCGGCGTGCTTCCAGGTCGCGAGGACGGCGTCCCAGTCCAGCCCGGCGAGCGTCGAGAGCAACGCGTAGGCCGCGACCAGGATCAGGACGGGAGGGACGAGGTCCTGCCACCGGAACCGGACGATCGGCGCCGGTGGCGGCGGCTCGACCCCGGTCCGGTCGACGATCTCGGTGGCCAGCTCGGCCTGCGCGTCCTTGAGCCCCTCCTCGGACCGCAGCGACCGGGGGAGGGCCGCCACCTGGAGATAGGGGAGTGCCAGGGCGAGGCTGTCGGGCCCGAGTCGCTCCAGCGCGACGGCGGTGGCCCGCGCTGCCCCCACCCGGACCGCCTGTGCGGTGAGCAGGGTCGCGACCTCGCGACCGCGTTGCGCCTCGGTCGCCGTCACCCGGCCCTCCCCGAAGCCGGACAGCACCAGCTGAGCGTCGGGTCCGCGCCCGAACCGGTCGAGGGTGAGCTGGGTGTGCACCAGCCCGGCGGACTGCAGACGCCGGGTGGCCTCCCACATGTCGCTCAGGTCGGCGTCGGTGAGCTGCTCGGCGTCGTGCAGCGAGGCCGGCGCCGAGGTCAGCACGAGCAGCGCGTCGCCCTCGCTCGAGGCGGCCGCCACGACCTCCGGGACCTCCACTCCGGCACGCGAGGCGAGGAGCGTGATCAGGGCCTCGTGCTCGACGAGCTGGAGTCGTGTCGCGTCCGGGACCGACTGGTCGCGGTAGATCAACGCGCGCCACCACCGCGCGGCGCGGTGGGCGTCGGAGGCGTCGCGGCCGTAGACCTTCACCGTCAGCGGCTGCCCGGTCGACGAGACGGCCGTGAGGGTGCGCACCCCCCACGACTGCTGCAGGGTCAGTCGGAGGTCGTCGACCTCGACGCCGAGTTCGGCGAGGTTGCGGCTCACCTGCGCCAGGTCGGGGTGGCCGGCGGGGGAGCCGATCAGCACCAGCGCCAGCCCTGCGGCGATCATGCCGAGGCCCAGGGCGCCGATCACGTCCGTCGGGCCGCCGGTGCCGATCACCCAGGCCGCGAGGCACTGGACGGCGACGATGGCGATGCTGAGGCGGCGGTAGGCCATCACCAGCCAGGGACGCAGCGCCAGCAGGATCGCGGTCGTGGCGGCGACCCGCACGGTCGGGAACGTGGACGGGGAGGAGGAGCGCACCGGTCCGGGAGCCAGGTCGGGCCAGCCCGCGCCGACGAGGAACGACGTCACCAGCACACCGAGCACCGCGATCGCGGCGGCCAGCGCCACGGTGAGCAGCAGCCTGCGGCGCCGCCGAGCAGTGGCGACCGCGAGCACCACGGCGACAGCCGCATAGGCAGCACCGAGGAGGTAGGCCGCGTCGAACAGCGTCGTCACCCAGGAGGGCAGGCTGCTGGCCACCCGCCTGACCGCGGAGTCGAGCGGGCCACCCCCGTCGAGGACGGCAAGGCCGCTGGCCAGGACGATGAGCAGTCCGATCGCCGCGATCGTGACGTCGATGGGGCGACGCGACGACCCGGTGTCGTCGACGAAGAACCGGCGCGTCGCCGAGCCGGGGGGAGCGGTGGTGTCAGTCACGGTCGCTGCTCCCCTCCGCGGCGGCCCCGACCGCTGCGTCCGCCAGCCCGGTGCGGTGGCCCACCTGCTCGAGCCAGCCGACGAGCACCCGGTGGAGCGCGTCAGCGCCCAGGACGAGGTCGTCGGGCATCGCGAAGTCGACCGGATGCACCATCATGCCGCGGTCCTGCCAGCCGCCGAGACCGCCGTGGCAGGCCACCAGACCCTCGAAGGCCGCGACCTCGCCGAGCTCGTCGATCAGGCTGTTGACCAAGATGTCGGGCGTCTCCGGCATCGATGCGGCGCGCAGCACGAACTCCGGAGCGTGCGGGCCGAACCTCGCCAGCGGGTCGAGACCGACGACGACGCCGTCTCGGACCCGGTGCTCGCCGCCCGGACCGAACGCGACCGGCCCGTGCTCGGAGGTCTGGACGACGACGAACCCGATGCCCGGGTGGGCGATCAGGCCCGGGACCAGGCCTGGGAACCGACCGGCGAGGTCGTCGAGGGTGAGACGCTCCTTCTCGCCGGCGACGTAGACGAGCCCGAGGTTGCCGGAGCCGAACACCAGGAACTTCTCGTTTCCGTCACCGCGGGCGGGTTCCGCGGCCCGGGTCTCCAGGCTGTCGGCGGTGATCCGGGCCGACGCCCGGTCCAGGGCGCGACCCACGGCGCTGTCGGGGTCGGCGTTGCCGGCGACCATGGAGTTGACGCGTCCGCTGCCCTCCGCGTTGTCGACCGGCGTGATCGCAGCGGACTCGGAGAGCCGGGCGACGAGCGCGGCCAGGTCCTCGCCGTACCGGTCGGCGAAGATCTCTCCCTGGGACTGACCGTGGTCGGAGAGCACGACGATGTGGTACTTCCGCGGTGCCACCGCGACGACCGCCTCGATCTGGGCGAGCACGGCGTCGATGCCGGCGAGGGCGTCCAGCGACTCCGGCTGGGCGATGCCGGCATGGTGGGCGACCGCGTCGTAGTCGACGTAGTCGACATAGACGCTGCGCCGTCCCTTGAGGATCGCGTCGCAGACCAGGTTGGTGCTCAGGTCGCGTGCCACGCCCGTCAGGGCGGCCCTCTCGACGGTGAAGTCCCAGCCGCGATGGACCCGCGGTCGCACGTCGCGGCGGCGTGCCCGGGACGCCTGGAAGCGCTCGCGCACGATCTCGCTGATCGCTCGCGACATGCTGCGTGTGAAGCCCGCCGGGCGGCTCAGGAACTGCGCCATCGCGCGGCGCGACTCCCGTGTCTCGCGGGATCGGCCGATCGCGCTCATCGTGGCGTAGGCGGTCGGCGCATCGCCGGTGAACAGGTTGCTGACCGAGACCCCGTCGTCGGCCAGCAGGCCGCGTCCGTCGGAGTGGCGGGCCTCGATCAGGGCCGCGTCCGCGGGGTGGTTGGCGACGTAGACCTTGCCGGACGGGCGGTCGACCCAGCGGAAGGCGGGGATGCCCTCGATGGTGCCGTGCAGGATGCCCATCTGGCTCGCCGGCGTGGTCGCCGGCAGCTTCGGGCGCCACTCGACGGCCCGGTGCGAGCCGCTGCGGATCCAGCGCGACAGGGTGGGCAGGGTGCCTGCTCGCACGCTCCAGTCCAGGACCGGGAACGGCACCCCGTCGGCCTGGACGAAGACGATCCCGTCGACCTCGGGGTCCGCGACCTCGACCGGACGACGGCGCGCCCTGCGCAGGAGGGAGGCGGTCACCGCGTCGTCGGTGCCGGCGGTGGCGACCCAGACGAAGAGGGTGGAGACGGCCGCGACGATCCAGGACGCGATCAAGGCCCAGACGAGGTCCTCGGCGTCGCCGCCCTGGGGGGCGTAGATGACGATCCAGACGGCGAGGGCCTCGGCGAGCAGACCGATCAGCACGGCGGCCACCCAGCCGAGCCGCACCGCGACCTCGATCAGGACCGTTCGCAGCACCGCGCCGATGACCGCCAGCAGGATCGCGGCGACGAACGCCTGCTCCAAGGTGTGGATGTCGAAGCCGGGGAGCACCCAGGAGGAGAGTGCGAGCCCCAGGGTGGCGCCGATCAGCCCCAGGAGGGCACGACCGAGGTCGCCGCGGCGCAACCGCCAGCGGTGCTGCTGTCTCGTCGACCCGACCATGGTGGGAGGTTAGCGAGCAGGAGCGATCGCGCGCCCACCCTTACCGGGTGAATCGGGCGAGGTCGGCCCGTCGCGAGCGTCGCCCGCGCGGCCGGGGACGCCTAGTGTTGAGCGGGATGGGACCCAGGCTGCGCAGGATCGGTCAGGTGCTCCTCGCCGTGATCGTCTACGGCGTGGTGGCGGCCGTGGTCTGCCTGCCGCTCGCGCTGGAGCGGGCGATCGAGTCGGCGTCGTTCTCGGACCGGCTCGGCACGCTGCCGGTCGAGGTGTCCCTCGCCCACGACGGCGTCGTCACCCTCGACACCGGCGTCCTCGGCAGCCTCTACTGGGCGCGCACGGGCGTCGGTGGGTTCGGCGCCCACATCGAGTCGACCGGACCGCCTGCCGAGGGCGGCACGCTGTCGTCGTACGTCTCGCCGGAGTTCCTGCGGGCGAACGTCGCCTTCGTCGAGGATCCGGACACGGTGGCGGGCGCCTATGCCGACGGGCTCCGGCGCGCGCTGGTCGACGACCTGCTGCGGTCGCTGGTCGCGGTCGCCCTGCTCGGCGGGATCGGCCTGACGGCGGTCTTCCGAGCCCGGCCACCCTCGATCGCCGGCAGCCGCCGACGCCGGGTGGTGATCTCCACCCTGGTGGTCGCCGGCGCCGTCGGGGCGTCGTCCGGACTCGCGCTGCACCAGTTCCGCTCGTGGGAGGGCACCGATCCGCTGGCCTCCTCGTACCCGATGCCGGGGATCGAGTCCCTGTCGTTCAGCAGTCCGCAGACCCGGGAGATCGCCGAGCAGATCCAGCCCTTCGTGGAGAAGAACACGGCGCGAGTCGCCGAGCGGACCGCCGCCTACCGGGACGCGGTGGCGTCGTCGCTGGCGAGCGAGCTGCCGGCGCGCGCCGACGACCTCGCCGCGCGCGACGGCGAGGTGGTCGTGCTCGCCGAGGCGGATCCGCAGGGCAGCCTGGTCGGGACCGCCGTGCGGACCTCCCTGTATCCCGCGCTCGAGGAGCACGTCGGCGACGAGCGGCTCGTGCTGCGCACCATCTCCGGCGACGTGAGCTCCAACGGCACCCTCGCCGAGGCCGACTTCGTCGCGCGCGAGTCCGCGGCCAGCCCGGGTGTGCCGACGGTGGCGGTCAAGGGTGACCACGACACCGACACGACCGTGGGCCAGCTCGGCGACAACGGGGTCCCCACCCCGGACCTCGAGGTGATCGACGCGGGCGGGCTCCGGGTCGCGGGAGCCGCGGACCCGGCGTTCAAGGCGCTGTTCGGCGGCAAGGTCGTCAACGAGACAGGGGTGACGGAGGAGGACCTGGGCCGCCGGCTGCGGGACGTGGTGGAGGAGGACGGCGCCGCCGGCGCGACGGTCGTGCTGGTCCACCAGCTGCGAGCTGCGCTGGCGTACCTGGGGCTGGACAGTCGCGAGGATCTCGAGGCGGACGGCTCCGCCACCGAGCCCTGGGACGATGGCATCCCCGACCTGCCGCCCGGACTGGTCAACTACGGGCACCTCCACGACGCCGACGGGCCGTGGGTCGTCTGGAACACCGACGGCGACCTGGTGACGTGGACCGTCGTGAGCCAGCTCGGCACCTCGGGAGGTGTGGAGGAGAACCCGACGTTCAACCGCTTCTCGACGCCCTTCTCGGTGCCGTTGAAGGCGGTCAGCCTGCAGCTGCAGTACGTCAACGAGGAGACCGGTCTGCCGACCGGGTTCGTGCCGATCGCGATCTCGACCGACGGCACCGTGGAGATCGGCGAGCGCGTCGACGTGGGGCTGCCGGGCGGGGTCCCGGTCCCGGTCGAGCCGGGGACCCTCGAGTCGGAACCCAACGACGTGCCCGCGATCGGCGAGGAGTGATGCCCGGTCAGGCGACCTCGGCGTCCATCGCCGCGACGTAGTCCCGCTTGATCTGGCGCCAGGCCTCGTCGGTCATCGTGCGCCGCCAGTACGGCGAGCAGGACATGTCGGCTCGCGACAGGCCGCGGTCCACGAGCAGGTGCCGGCGGATCTCGCGGATCTCGTCCGCCTCGCCGTGGACGAACGCCTGCGCCCGACCCGAGGGGAAGTCCAGGGAGGCGACGGCGCGGGCGAGCAGTCCGACGTCGTCGGCGGTGCCGTCGCGGTGCAGCCAGACCAGGTCGAGGTCGCCCGGGCAGCCGAGCGCGACCTCGTGGTCCGGTCCGTCGCAGACGAGGCGGACGACCGCTCGCCGACCGGGCGGAACCGCCTCGAGGGAGGCGGCGATCGCAGGCAGGGCGGACTCGTCGCCCACGAGCAGGTGCCAGTCGGCCTCGGGGTCGGGCCGGTAGTCGCCGCTCGGGCCCTCGAGGACGAGGACGTCCCCGGGGGCGGCGTTCGCGGCCCACGGGCCGCCGACACCGTGGTCGCCGTGCACGACGAAGTCGATCGTCAGCCGGGCCCCGTCCCAGTCCCGCACCGTGTAGCGGCGCCGGGCCGGCCAGAGCTCGCGGGGGTGCTGCTCGCGGATCTCCGCAGGCACGAACCGGTCGCCGTACGGCGCCCCGTCCGGCGCGATCGCCACATTGACGTAGCTGTCAGTGGCGCTCGGCATGCTCAGGCCGGCCAGCCCGTCACCGCCGAGCACCACGCGCACCAGGGCGGGGGTCACCCAGGTCGTCGTCTCCACCAGTCCGAACCACGTCGCCACGTCCTGCTGCCTCCACCTGTCGATCCTTTGAAGTTAGGTAAGCCTAACATCCGGGTCGCCCTCCGGCGGATCCGAGCGGATGCGGGCCCCGATCTCGGCCGCGGGGTGACCCGACGTTGTTACCGACGCCGGGTGACGCGAAGATGTTCGGCATGACCCTCTCCAAGCGCACTCTCCCCCTGCTGGCCGCGACCGCTCTGATCGCTGCGCTGGCGACCGGCTGCGGAGGTGACGGCGGCCGCCCCTCGGTCGACGAGATCTCGGACAGCATCCAGGACAACGACGTGGCGGGCGGCGAGGTGGACTCCGCGACCGCCGACTGCATCGCCGAGGCGTTCCACGACTCGGACCTCTCCGACGACGCGCTCCAGGCGATCGTCGACGACGACGACGACTACGAGCCGAGCGACGAGGACGAGGCCGCGATCACCTCGCTCTCCACCGGCGCGATGACCGACTGCATCACCGACGGCCTCGAGCTGCCGGAGCTGGAGGACCCCGAGGCCAGCTGACCATCGGGGGTGCGGCCGGGTGGGCCCGGCCGAACCCCGCGCAGGTGGCAGGCTTGCCCCGTGAGCGAGAGCGACGCCTGCGAGATCGTGCCGGGGGAGCGCCCGGGCGCGTTCCTGCTGCGCCTGGACGGCATGAACCAGTCGCACGTCGACCTGCGGCACCCGCTGCACCTCGAGTTCGAGTATGTCCGCCGGATCGCGGACATCATCGACGCCTCGGCCCCGGGCGGCGCACCCGTGCGGATCCTCCACATCGGTGGCGCGGCGATGACCCTGCCGCGCTACGTCGCCGTCGCCCGGCCACGATCGGCCCAGGTGGTGCTGGAGCCGGCTGCCCACGTGACCGAGCGCGTGCGCGAGGAGCTGCCGCTCCCGCCACGCAGCGGCATCAAGGTGCGTCCGGTCGACGGGCGTCGCGGCGTCGCCGAGCTGCGTGACGACTACGCCGAGATCGTCGTCCTGGACGCCTTCGCGCAGGCGCGGGTGCCGGCCGACGTGGTCACGGTCGACTTCTTCCGCGACGTGGCTCGGGTCCTGGAGGCCGACGGGCTGTTCGTGCTGAACCTCACCGACCGGTCGCCCTTCGGCTGGACCCGGCGCGTCCTGGCCGGCCTGCGGGCGGTCTTCCCGGAGGTGATGCTCACCGCCGAGCCTGCGACCCTGCGCGCTCGCCGGCTCGGCAACCTGGTGGTGGTCGCGTCGCGCGGACCGGTGCCCCTCGCGGCGATCCGCGCGCGCGCGACGAGCGCGTCCGCGCCGTACCGCGTCCTCGACGCGCGTGAGGTCAGTGACGGGTTCGGTGGCGGCTCGCCCTTCACGCCCGCAGACGCGGAGGCGTCGCCACCGCCACCGCCGAGGTGAGGGGGAGGAGCCGGTGCTCGCTGGCCACCGCCTCCGTCACGCCGGGTCGTCCGCCAGAGCACGCCCGATCGTGAGGGCCTGCTCGGTGGCGCCGCCGTGCAGGAACTCGAACCGCTTGGCGCTGGTGAAGTAGCGGTGCGCCTCGCCGTCGAGGTCGATGCCGACCCCGCCGTGCACGTGGACCGTGGTGTGGGCGAGCCGGTGGCCGGCGTCGGCCGCCCAGAGCTTCGCGATGGCGACCTCGGTGTCGGCAGGGAGGCCCTCCTCGAGTCGCCACGCGGCCTGCCAGAGGGTGAGCCGCTGCCCGAGCACGTCGATGTAGCCGTCGGCCAGGCGCTGCGACACCGCCTGGAAGGTGCCGATGGGGCGTCCGAACTGCTCGCGCGTCTTCGCGTACGACGAGGTCAGCCGGAGCGCACCCTCGGTGATGCCGAGCTGCTCGGCGGCACCCGACAGCAGCATCAGCTGGCGGAGCCGGTGGTCGGCGGAGCCGTCCGCGGCGCCGACCAGCCGGTCGGGGCCGAGAGCGACCCCGTCGAGGTCGAGCCGGGCCACCGCGTCGCCGTCGGAGAAGCCCTGGGTCACGACGCTCACGCCGGCGTCGTCGGGTCGGACGAGGAACACGCCGACCCCGGACGGCGTCTGGGCCGGCACCAGGAACACGTCGGCGTAGGGACCGGCCGGCACGACGGACTTGGTGCCGGTCAGCCGGTGCGCGTCGCCGTCGGGGGTGGCGGTGGTGGAGGGCCGGGTCGGCGCCCAGGCGCGCTCCTCGGCGATGGCCGCGGTGAGCACCGTGGACCCGGACGCGGCGCCTGCGAGCCAGCGCTGCTGCTGCTGCGTGGTGCCGACCTCGGCCAGCAGCCGCGAGGCGGGGCCGTGCGCGGCGAGGGGGACCGGCGCAACGGTGCGGCCGACCTCGACCAGCACGCGGCAGAGCTCGACGAGGCCGAGTCCGGCACCGTCGTACTCCTCGGGCAGCGCCAGGCCGAGCAGGCCGGCGGCGCCGAGCTCGGCCCACAGCTCGCGGTCGAAGCGGTCGCCGCCCGACTCGACGCTCTTCAGCCGTTCGTTGGTGACGCGGTCCTGGAGGATCCCAGCGGCCAGCTCGGCCGCCTCGTCCTGCTCCTGGGTGAACCGGAAGTCCATCTGGGTGCCTCTCCTCGTGCGGGGTCTCGACAGGCTCGACCGGTGGTGGTCAGCGCTTCGCGGCGGGGAGCCCGAGACCGACGTAGCCGATGATGTCGCGCTGGATCTCGTTGGTGCCGCCGCCGAAGGTCATCACCAGGGCGGAACGGTAGAACCGCTCGAGCCGGCCCTGGAGCACGGCGCCGTCCGAGGCTCCGGTGATGCCCGCGTGGGGCCCGACGATCTCCATCAGCGAGCGGTAGACCTCGGTGGCGAGCTCGGAGCCGTAGATCTTCGTGGCGGACGCCTCGGCGGGGGACAGGTCGACGCCCGCGTCGGCGTCGGCGGCGAGCTTCCAGTTGATCAGGCGCAGCGCCTCGGTCCTGGCGTGCGCGCGGCCGAGCGCGATCTGCACCCACTCGGTGTCGATGACCCGCTGCCCGTCCGGGGCCTTGGTCTCCTGCGCCCAGCGACGGACCATCTCGATCGAGTAGGTCAGCGGCGCGGCGGAGGTGAGGGCGACCCGCTCGTGGTTGAGCTGGTTGGTCATCAGCGACCAGCCGCCGTTGAGCTCGCCGACCAGGTTGCCCGACGGGACCCGCACGTCCTCGAAGTACGTCGCACTGGTGCTCACCCCGGCCACCGTGTGCACCGGGGTGTAGGAGAAGCCGGGAGCGTCGGCGGGCACCAGGATCATCGACAGACCCTGGTGGCGCGGCAGGTCCGGGTCGGTGCGACACGCCAGCCAGAGCCAGTCGGCGTACTGGATGAGCGAGGTCCACATCTTCTGGCCGTTGATCACCCACTCGTCGCCCTCGAGCACCGCGCGAGTCCTGAGCGAGGCCAGGTCGGTGCCGGAGCCGGGCTCGGAGTAGCCGATGGAGAAGTGCAGCTTGCCCTGGAGGATCCGGGGGAGGAAGTAGTCCTTCTGCTCCTGGGTGCCGTAGCGCATGATCGTCGGCCCGACGGTGTTGAGCGTGAGGTAGGGGATGGGGACACCGGCCACCGCCGCCACGTCGGTGAAGATCAGCTGCTCCACCATCGAGCGCGCCTGCCCGCCGTACTCCGCCGGCCAGCCGATGCCGAGCCAGCCGTCGGCGCCGAGCCGCTCGATCACGTCCTTGTAGATGTCGGTGTCGCCGAACTCGCCGGTCGCGGCGGCCAGGCCGGCCCTCACCTCGGGGGTGACGAGAGCGGCGAAGTAGTCGCGCAGCTCCTCCTGCAGTCGCTCCTGGTCTGGCGTCAAGGCGATGTGCATGGGCACGCTGCTCTCCGTGTGCTGGAATCCCGGCCGGGAAAACTATAACCTGTTCTAAGTTTGGTCCGCAGGATCCAGGTCTGGAGGCACATCATGGGCGACACCCGAACGGTCGCGGCGGGCGGCGCACGAGCTCTCGACCAGGGCACGCCGCCCGAGCGCTTTGCGCGTGGCTGGTACTGCCTGGGCCTCGCCGACACGTTCCGCGACGGCAAGCCGCACGGCATCGAGGCGTTCGGCGGCAAGGTCGTCGTGTGGGAGGACTCGAAGGGCGAGATCAACGTCCTCGACGGCTACTGCCGCCACATGGGCGGCGACCTCACCCAGGGCGAGGTCAAGGGCGACGAGATCGCCTGCCCGTTCCACGACTGGAGGTGGGGCGGCGACGGCAAGTGCAAGCAGATCCCCTACGCCCGCCGGGTCCCGCTGCGAGCTCGCACCCAGAAGTACCCCGTCGAGATCCGCAACGGCCAGGTGCTGATCTGGCACGACGTTGAAGGCTCCGAGCCGGACGTCGAGATCCTGCCGCCCGAGCTGCCGGGCGTCGCCGACGGCGAGTACACCGACTGGTCCTGGGAGGTCGTGCCGATCACCGACTCCCACTGCCGCGAGCTGATCGACAACGTCGTCGACATGGCGCACTTCTACTACGTGCACTTCTCGTTCCCGACCAGCTTCCGCAACGTCTTCGAAGGCACCCAGGCGACGCAGTACATGGAGTCGAAGGGCCGCCCGGACAAGTCCGGCGGCTACGGGAGCGCGGAGCTCTTCCTCAAGTCCGAGGCGACCTACTACGGACCGTCGTACATGATCAACTGGCTCGACGTCGACTACAAGGGCTTCGAGACCGAGGTCATCTTGATCAACTGCCACATCCCCACGGGCCCGGACTCCTTCACGCTGCAGTACGGCATCACCGTCAAGAAGCCCGAGGGCCTCGACGACGCGACCGCGCAGTACATCGCGAAGAAGTACGCGCAGATGTTCGGCGAGGGCTTCCTCCAGGACGTGCACATCTGGAAGAACAAGGTCCCGGTCCAGAACCCGCTGCTCTGCGAGGAGGACGGCCCCGTTTACCAGCTGCGCCGGTGGTACGAGCAGTTCTACGTCGACCGGGCCGACATCGTGCCCGAGATGGTGGACCGCTTCGAGTTCGAGGTCGACACCACCAAGGCCAACGAGTTCTGGCAGGACGAGGTCGCCGAGAACCTCGCCAAGAAGGCGGCCGAGGACGAGGCTCGACCCGAGGCGACGGCGGACGCCTGATGGCCTCCTTCGTCCCGACCAGCGCGGAGACCCTCGAGGACCAGCGTCTCTACACGAGCGCGCGGCTGGTCGAGGTCGCCTGCCTGGACTGCCTCGCGAGCGTCGGTGTGAAGAAGAACAGCGAGCACCACACCTCGATCCAGTGGTCGTCCGAGGCGCGGCGGCACTGCCCGGAGCTGTCGCGGCGCACCGGTAGTCGCGAGTCGCACGCGGCCTGTCCGCGGATGCTCGCGAGCATCGAGTCCGCAGCGCGAGAGGGCCGGATCCCGATCGGGGCCGAGGACGGATACTGAGCAGATGAGGTCCGATGCCTGACGAGTCCTTCGAGCTGAAGGTCGTGGACGTGGTCGAGGAGACCGCCGACGCGCACTCCATCTCCTTCGAGGTGCCTGCCGGCGCCGAGGAGCAGTTCGCCTACCGGCCAGGGCAGTTCCTGACGCTGGCGGTGCCGAGCGAGCAGACCGGTGTCGCCGCGCGCTGCTACTCGCTCTCCAGCAGCCCGGTCGGCGGTGGACCGCTCACGATCACGGTCAAGCGCACGGCCGGCGGCTACGCCTCGAACTGGGTGTGCGACCACCTCCGTGAGGGCGACTCCATCCCCGTGCTGCCGCCCAGCGGCATCTTCACCCCGGCGTCGCTGAGTGCCGACCTGCTCCTGTTCGCCGGCGGCAGCGGCATCACCCCGATCATCTCGATCACCCGCACCGCGCTCCAGCAGGGCACCGGTCGGATCGTGCTGTTCTACGCCAACCGCGACGAGGCCTCGGTCATCTTCGCCGCCGAGCTGAGCCGGCTGGCGGCCGAGCACCCCGACCGTCTCGTGGTCGTGCACTGGCTCGAGTCCGTGCAGGGCCTGCCGAGCCAGGACCAGATGAGGGCGTTCGCAGCGAGCTTCACCTCCTACGACGCGTTCGTCTGCGGTCCGGGCCCCTTCATGAAGATGACGATCGCCGCGCTCAAGGAGCTCGAGTTCCCGCGGGAGCGTCGCCATCAGGAGAAGTTCATCTCGCTCGGCGGCAACCCGTTCGGCGACCTGCACGACCAGGAGGTCGCCGAGCACGAGATCGAGGACGCCGAGCGCGACCTGGACGAGGCCGCGAACGACGCCGTCGGGGGCGCGGACCAGCCGCCGGGCCCGGTCCGCCTCGAGGTCGAGCTCGATGGTCAGGACTACGTGTTCGAGGACTGGGCGCCGGGCACCAAGCTCCTCGACCACCTCGAGTCGAAGGGCGTGAAGGCGCCGTACTCCTGTCGTGAGGGCGAGTGCTCCGCCTGTGCGATCCGGCTGCTCGAGGGCGACGTGAAGATGCTGCACAACGACGTGCTCGACGACGAGGACATCGCCGAGGGCATCCGCCTGGGCTGCCAGGCGGTGCCGGTCACGGACACCGTCAAGGTCACCTACCACTGAGGGCGTGCCCTCAACCACGGGTCCAGACCATGCGCGCGAGTCGGTGTGCGGGGGTGTAGCGACCCTCCCAGCCGGGCACTCTCCTCCCAACCATGATGCGCAACCTCGGGCTCAGGCGATCACGGGCCACTCAGACCACCGTCGACCGGACCGAGGTTCCGAACGACGGATGAGGATGAGCCATGATTCTCGGACTGAGCTTGACCTTCGTGATCCTGCTCGGCTGGCTGCTCGCGGGCGTCGCGTCGAGGCCGGCTGACGGGGCCTCTCGCCGACGCGACCGCGACCGCCGGTTCCGCGAGCTCGACCGCCATCCCGACCGCGTCAACCGTCACGATGTCGCCAACCGGCTGCTGGCCGAGGGGCTGGCGAGTCCCACCGTCGAGCGCGTGCTCGACGTCTCCAGGGCGCGCCGGATCGGCGCTCGCACGCTGTGGCGCTGGGTCGAGGCGCACGGGCCGAGCAGCCTCGTGACCGTGCTCGACGCGGGCCTCGCGGAGGCGACCCTTCTCGACCACCTCGAGACCGGGACCGCCCCCGACTGGCGGGCGATCAGCGTCTTCGCCGACCTCGCCGCGGAGGCGCTGCCCCCGCGCACGCAGCGCGACGGGCTGGTCGACCTCGAGACCGTTGCGACTCCCGAGGACCTGACCCACCCCGGCGCCCTGGGTGAGTGGTCGTCCCTCTCGCCCGACGCCTTCGAGCTGCGTCAGTTCGACGACCTGCCTCCGATCCTCGGGCCCGGGCTCTCGCCCTACCGGGCGGTCGCCGAGTGGGACGACGGCTCGCCGTACGCAGCCTGAGCGAGGGTCACCAGCCGCGGGACCGCCACTCCGGCACGGAGGCGCGCTCGGCGCCGATCGTCGAGTCGTTGCCGTGGCCGGGGTAGAACCAGGTGTCGTCCGGGAGTCGTTGGAACACCTTGGTCTCCACCTCGTCGATCAGCTGGATGAAGGCCGCGTCGTCGCCGAAGGTGTTGCCGACACCGCCGGGGAAGAGCGAGTCGCCGGTGAAGAGGTGGGGGTGTCCCGCCGGGTCGTCGTACAACAGCGCGATCGATCCCGGGGTGTGACCCGCGATCGAGATGACCGACAGGGTGCACGAGCCGACCGCGATCGTGTCGCCCTGGACGACGGACCGAGACACCGGGACGCCCGTCTGCTCGGTGATCGCCTCCGCATCGGGTGCGCCCGCCACGACCTCGGCGCCGGTGCCGGCGACGATCTCCGCGAGCGCCCGGTGGTGGTCCCAGTGCTGGTGCGTCGTGATCACGGCGGTGAGTCCTGCGGTCCCGATCAGGGGCAGGAGCACGTCCGCGGAGTCGGCGGCATCGATGAGCACCTGGTCGCCGGTGTCCCGGCACGTCAGCAGGTAGCAGTTGTTCGACATCGTCTCGTCCACGGCGACCTTCGTGATCCTCAGGTGCTCGAGGTCGCGCACGTCCGGGGCGTCGCCCGGGATCACCTCTCCGGAGTAGCTCACAGCGTCTCCAGTCGCGGCAGCCAGCCGCTGTCGCTCGTCAGGTCGGCGCCGTCCCCCCGGCCGGTGAGCCACCAGCCGAGGGCGCGGACGGGGCCCGTCACGCGCGGCCCGCCGTCTCCCCAGGCCCAGGTGCGGTCCAGGTCGGAGGCCACGACGACGACACCGGGCGTGGGCGCGGATCGTGCCGTCATCGCATCGACCAGGTGCTCGGCGAACTCGAGCGGCCAGTCCGTGTGCCGGTAGCCCGCATCGAGGTCGACATGGTGGATCTCGACCTCACGCAGTCGCATCGACGGGACGGCGTCGGCGGGGAAGCTGCGGGTGCCACCAGGGACCCGCTCGACGAGCGTGCTCCAGGCCGGGTCCGGGACGTGTGCCGCCGCCTGCGCCAGGTCGGTGGTCGAGGCCAGCAGCCGGTCGCGGAGCTCGCGCCGCGACGAGGTGGCGAGGGCGGCGATGTCGGCGTCGCGGGCCTCCTGGGAGGGATACATCGCCACCGGGCTGCCGGCGGTGACGCCGGCCAGTACCCCGGCCAGGGCCTCGGCGTTGAGCGTGAGGTGGGCGATGACATGGGCTCGGGTCCAGCCCGGGAGGGCGCTGGGCTGGGTCCACCGCTCCGGCTCCAGGGCGTCCACCGACCGGACCAGGCGTTGGGTCGCCGCGTGGACCAGGGGAGTGAGGTCGTTGTCGCGCATGGCCCCATCCTGGCGGGACGATCCGTGTGTGACCAGCGTTGTCGGTGGCCCGTGAGATCGTGGGAACACCGGTGCGTCTCGCGTGGTTGTGGTGGATCTGCGCCGGTTACGATGGCGAACATCTGTTCGAACACGCGGGAACGAAGGGACACTCAGTGGCGGACCAGCTCATCATCCGGGGCGCGCGCGAGCACAACCTGAAGGACGTCTCGATCGACCTTCCGCGTGACGCCCTCATCGTCTTCACCGGCCTGTCCGGCTCGGGCAAGTCGTCGTTGGCCTTCGACACGATCTTCGCCGAGGGGCAGCGCCGTTACGTCGAGTCGCTCTCGGCCTACGCCCGGCAGTTCCTCGGCCAGATGGACAAGCCGGACGTCGACTTCATCGAGGGGCTCTCGCCCGCGGTCTCGATCGACCAGAAGTCCACCTCGAAGAACCCGCGCTCGACGGTCGGCACGATCACCGAGGTCTACGACTACCTCCGGCTGCTCTACGCCCGCGCGGGTCGCCCGCACTGCCCGACGTGCAGCGCCCCCATCGAGCGACAGACCCCTCAGCAGATCGTGGACCGGGTGCTCGCCCTGGAGGAGGGGCGGCGGTTCCAGGTCCTCGCGCCGGTGATCCGCGGCCGCAAGGGCGAGTACGTCGAGCTGTTCAAGCAGCTCCAGACCCAGGGCTTCTCCCGCGCCCGCGTCAACGGGGAGACCCACTCCCTCGACGAGCTCGCCCAGCCCGAGCAGCGCCTCGACAAGCAGAAGAAGCACACCATCGAGGTCGTGATCGACCGGCTGGCGGTCAAGGAGTCCTCGAAGCGACGGCTCACCGACTCGGTCGAGACCGCGCTCCAGCTGGCCGGTGGACTGGTCCTCTTCGACTTCGTCGATCTCGACGCGAAGGACCCCGGACGCGAGCTGCGGTTCAGCGAGAAGATGGCCTGCCCCAACGAGCACCCGATCGACACCGACGAGCTCGAGCCGCGCTCGTTCTCCTTCAACTCGCCTTTCGGCGCCTGCCAGGAGTGCCACGGACTCGGCACCCGCATGGAGGTCGACCCCGAGCTGGTGGTCCCCAACCCGCAGGCGACGCTCGGCGAGGGCGCCATCCAGCCGTGGAGCCAGGCGCACGTCGCCGACTACTTCCTGCGCCTGATGGGAGCCCTGGGCGAAGAGCTGGGCTTCGACCTGAACACCCCGTGGGAGGACCTGCCGGCCGTGGGTCGCAAGGCGATCCTCGAGGGCCACCCCACCAAGGTCCACGTCGTCACCCGCAACCGCTACGGCCGCCAGCGCGCCTACTACGCGGAGTTCGAGGGGGTCGGCTCCTACATCGAGCGCCGCCACCACGAGGCGGAGTCCGACGTCAGCCGGGAGCGGTTCGAGGGCTTCATGCGCGAGGTCCCCTGCCCGGCCTGTCGCGGCAGCCGGCTCAAGCCGGTCTCGATGTCGGTCACCCTCGGCGGGTCGATCCACGACGGCGGCAAGAACATCGCCGAGGTCTGCGCGCTGCCGATCAACGAGACGGCCGACTACCTGCGCACCCTCGACCTGTCCGCGCGCGAGCGCCAGATCGGTGAGCGGGTGCTCAAGGAGATCCAGGAGCGGCTGAACTTCCTGCTCGACGTCGGTCTCGACTACCTCTCCCTGGACCGCCCCTCCGGATCGCTGTCGGGCGGGGAGGCCCAGCGGATCCGCCTGGCGACCCAGATCGGTGCCGGACTGGTGGGGGTCCTCTACGTCCTCGACGAGCCGTCGATCGGCCTGCACCAGCGCGACAACCACCGGCTGATCGAGACCCTGGTGCGCCTCAAGGACCTCGGCAACACGCTGATCGTCGTCGAGCACGACGAGGACACCATCCGGGTGGCCGACTGGGTCGTCGACATCGGTCCGGGCGCGGGCGAGCACGGGGGTCAGGTCGTCCACAGCGGCGACGTCGCCGGGCTGCTGGCGCACCCCGACTCGATGACCGGGCAGTACCTCTCCCGGCGTCGCGAGATCCCGATCCCGGAGGTCCGGCGCCCGCGCACCACCGGCCGGGAGCTCACCGTGCACGGCGCGCGGGAGCACAACCTGCAGAACGTCGACGTCTCCTTCCCGCTCGGCATGTTCGTCGCGGTCACCGGTGTCTCCGGCTCGGGGAAGTCCACCCTGGTCAACGACATCCTCTACACGTCCCTGGCCAAGCAGATCTACAACGCCCGCGCCGTCCCGGGGCGGCACCAGAAGATCACCGGCCTCGACCACGTGGACAAGGTGATCCACGTCGACCAGTCGCCGATCGGGCGGACGCCGCGGTCCAACCCGGCGACCTACACCGGGGTGTTCGACCACGTCCGCAAGCTGTTCGCCTCGACGCCCGAGGCGAAGATGCGCGGCTACCTGCAGGGCCGGTTCTCCTTCAACGTCAAGGGCGGGCGCTGCGAGGCGTGCTCCGGCGACGGCACCATCAAGATCGAGATGAACTTCCTGCCCGACGTCTACGTCCCGTGCGAGGTGTGCCACGGCGCCCGCTACAACCGGGAGACCCTCGAGGTCCACTACAAGGGCAAGACGATCGCCGAGGTCCTCGACATGCCGATCGAGGAGGCCGCCGACTTCTTCGCCGCGGTGCCCGCGATCGCGCGGCACATGAAGACCCTGGTCGAGGTCGGTCTCGGCTACGTCCGGCTCGGCCAGCCGGCGACCACGCTGTCCGGAGGCGAGGCCCAGCGCGTCAAGCTCTCCTCGGAGCTGCAGAAGCGGTCCACCGGTCGCACCGTCTACGTGCTCGACGAGCCGACGACGGGCCTGCACTTCGAGGACATCCGCAAGCTGCTCCTGGTGCTCGGCCGGTTGGTCGACCAGGGCAACACCGTCCTGGTCATCGAGCACAACCTCGACGTGATCAAGACGGCGGACTGGCTGGTCGACATGGGTCCGGAGGGTGGCTCGCGAGGCGGCATGGTCGTCGCCGAGGGCACGCCGGAGGAGGTCGCCGCGCACCCGGACAGCTACACCGGCCAGTTCCTCGCGCCGCTGCTCGAAGGGCGGGGGGCGAGCCAGCCGACCGCGCCGCGCCCGGCCGAGCCGCCGGCGACGAAGGCCGCGGCCAGGAAGCCTGCGAAGAAGCCGGCCGCGAAGAAGCCAGCCGCGAAGAAGGCGGCCACGAAGCCCGCCGCACGGAAGGCCACGGCGAAGAAGGCCGGGTAGCCGACCCCGACCGACCCCGACCGGACCACCGTCGTTGGTCGGTGTTTGTAGGGTGAACCTTCAACAACCGCCCGCCGAGAGGACGACGACCGTGAGCAACGGGATCTCGCGTCGACAGACGCTGACCGGAGCCGCCCTGGTGGGCGTCGGAGCGCCGCTCCTCGCCGCGTGCGGAGGCGACGACGGCGCCTCGACCTCGCAGGCGCCCGACGTCGCCGCCGGCGAGACCCTGGGCCCGGCGTCCGAGGTGCCCGTCGGCGGAGGTGTCATCTACGCCGAGCAGGAGGTCGTGGTGACCCAGCCGACCGAGGGCGAGTTCAAGGGCTTCTCCTCGATCTGCACCCACCAGAAGTGCCCGGTAACCGAGATCAAGGACGGCACCATCAACTGCACCTGCCACGGCAGCAAGTTCTCGATCGAGGACGGCTCGGTGTCCAACGGCCCGGCCACGTCGGGCCTGCCGGCGGTCCAGGTCGCCGTCGACGGCGACCAGGTCGTCACCTCCTGACCGAGCCGTCGCTCGGTGCTGTCGGCGCCGGACCGTAGGCTGGGCGACGTGCCATCCGCCTTGTCGTACCGGCCCGAACCCGGGTCGATCCCGACCCAGCCGGGGGTCTACCGGTTCCGTGACGCGAAGGGCCGGGTCGTCTACGTCGGCAAGGCGAAGAACCTGCGGGCGCGGCTCTCGTCGTACTTCCAAGACGTCGGCAACCTGCACGTGCGCACCGCCACGATGGTGACGACGGCGACCAGCGTCGAGTGGACGGTGGTCAAGACCGAGGTCGAGGCGCTGCAGCTGGAGTACTCCTGGATCAAGGAGTACGACCCGCGCTTCAACGTGAAGTACCGCGACGACAAGTCCTACCCGTGGCTCGCGGTCACCGTCGGCGACGAGTTCCCCCGGGTGATGGTCGGCCGTGGCGCCAAGCGCAAGGGCACCCGCTACTTCGGCCCCTACAGCCACGCGTGGGCGATCCGGGAGACCGTCGACCTGCTGCTGCGGGTCTTTCCGATGCGGTCGTGCAGCAACGGCGTCTTCAAGCGATCGGGCCAGATCGGGCGTCCGTGCCTGCTGGGCTACATCGACAAGTGCGCCGCCCCCTGCGTCGGAAGCGTCAGTGCTGAGGAGCACCGCGCGATCGTCGACGACTTCTGCGACTTCATGGCCGGGCAGACGACGGCGTTCGTGCGGCGGGTCGAGAAGCAGATGTACGCCGCCTCCGAGGCGCTCGACTACGAGAAGGCCGCCCGTCTGCGAGACGACCTCGGCGCCCTGAACAAGGCCCTCGAGAAGCAGGCGGTGGTGCTCGGCGACGGCACCGACGCCGACGTGATCGCTCTCGCCGAGGACCCGCTCGAGGTGGCGGTTCAGATCTTCTACGTCCGGGGCGGGCGCA
The DNA here is from genome assembly GCA_049593675.1 of Nocardioides sp. Lineage (GTDB taxonomy): Bacteria > Actinomycetota > Actinomycetes > Propionibacteriales > Nocardioidaceae > Nocardioides. The sequence goes on along the minus strand of JBAWHI010000304.1, from coordinate 3,448 downwards.
TCCGCGGGCAGCGCGGCTGGGTGGCCGACCGGGTCGACGAGGGCGACACCGCCCAGCTCGTCGACGACTTCCTGCTGCAGCTCTACGCCGGCGCGAGCGCCGACGAGATCCCGCGGGAGATCCTCGTGCCGGCGCTGCCGCCCGACCACGCGACCTACGAGCACCTGCTCTCGGACGTTCGCGGCTCGCGGGTGTCGATCCGGGTCCCGCAACGCGGCGACAAGAAGACCCTCCAGGAGACGGTCGCGCAGAACGCCGCCCAGTCGCTCGTGCTCCACAAGACCAAGCGCGCCAGCGACCTGACCACCCGCAACCGGGCGCTCGAGGAGATCCAGGGGGCGCTCGAGCTCGACGAGGTCCCGCTGCGCATCGAGTGCTACGACGTGTCCAACCTGCAGGGGACCGAGGTCGTCGCCTCGATGGTGGTCTTCGAGGACGGCCTCTCCCGCAAGGGCGAGTACCGCCGGTTCGTGATCCGCGGGGTAGAGGGGCAGAACGACGTCGCCTCGATGCACGAGGTGATCACGCGACGGTTCAAGCGGCTCCTGGACGAGGCCGGCAGCGCCGAGTCCGTGGCGACCGAGAGCGGCCCGATGCTGGTGGACCCCGAAACCGGCCGGCCGCGCAAGTTCGCCTACGCGCCCGGACTCGTCGTGGTCGACGGCGGCCCACCCCAGGTGGCGGCCGCGCAGCGCGCGATGGCCGAGCTCGGCATCGTGGACATCGCGGTGTGCGGGCTGGCCAAGCGTCTCGAGGAGGTCTGGCTCCCCGACCAGGAGGACCCGGTGATCCTGCCGCGCTCGAGCGAGGGCCTCTACCTCCTCCAGCGGATCCGCGACGAGGCGCACCGGTTCGCGATCGCCCACCACCGGTCACGACGCTCGAAGTCGATGGTGGAGAGCGTGCTCGACGACGTCCCCGGACTCGGCGAGGTGCGGCGCAAGACGCTGCTCAAACACTTCGGCTCGTTGAAGAAGCTCCGCGAGGCGGAGGTCGAGCAGATCGCCGAGGTGCCCGGGATCGGGCCGCGCACCGCGTCGGCGATCAAGGATGCGGTGACCCGCGCGAGCGGCAAGACTGCCTCCGTGAGCATCAACACCGCCACTGGCGAGATCGAGGAGAGTTGACGTGACCGACCAGGGTGAGCTGGTCGTCGTCACCGGCATGACCGGTGCCGGCCGCAGCACTGCAGCCAAGGAGCTCGAGGATCTCGGCTACTACGTCGTGGACAACATGCCGCCGAGCCTGCTGCGCGAGGTCGTCCGGCTGGTCGACGAGAGCCGAGGCCTGGAACAGCCGATCGCGGTCGTCGTCGACGTGCGATCCGGGTCGTTCTTCCAGTCGCTGCAGGCCAACCTGGCCGAGGGGGCGACCGGACGGCACGCGACGCTGGTCTTCCTCGAGGCGACCGACGACGTCCTGGTCCGTCGCCAGGAGGCGGCGCGCCGCCCGCACCCGCTCCAGGGCTCGGACCGGCTCCTCGACGGCCTGCAGCGCGAGCGCAAGGTGCTCGCGGCCCTGCGCAGCGACGCCGATCTGGTCATCGACACGAGCAGCCTCAACGTGCACCAGCTCACCGAGCGGATCGCGGACGCCTTCGGCACCCCCGACACCACCCGGCTGCGGGTCACCGTCGCCAGCTTCGGCTTCAAGTACGGCATCCCCGTCGACGCGGACTTCGTCGCTGACATGCGGTTCCTGCCCAACCCGCATTGGATCCCCGAGCTCCGGGCGAGCACCGGCCGGGACCAGCCGGTCGCCGACTTCGTGCTCACCCAGCCCGGGGCCGCCGAATTCATCGATGCCTACGTGCCCGTCCTGGAGGGGGTGGCCGCCGGCTACCTGCGCGAGGGCAAGCGCTTCATGACGGTCGCGATCGGCTGCACGGGCGGCAAGCACCGCAGCGTCGCGATGACCGAGGAGATCGCGCGGCGGCTCGACGCGGCGGGCTACGAGACCCGCGCGAGCCACCGCGATCTCGGTCGCGAATGAGGCCGGCAGTGGGGCGACGAGGAGAGGTGTGCGCGTGAAGGTCCACGACCGGGCCCAGTCGGTCGTCGCGTTCGGGGGTGGTCACGGGCTGGCCGCCACGCTCCAGGCGCTCCGGCTGCTCGTCGACGACCTCGTGGTCGACGACCTCACGGCGGTGGTGACGGTCGCCGACAACGGCGGCTCGTCCGGCCGGCTGCGAGAGGAGTTCGGGGTGCTGCCGCCCGGCGACCTCCGGATGGCGCTCGCAGCCCTCTGCGGCGCCCAGGAGTGGGGCGACACCTGGGCCCGGGTCCTGCAGCACCGGTTCGCCGGTCAAGGTGAGATGCGCGGACACGTGATCGGCAACCTGCTGATCGTCGGCCTCTGGGAGCAGCTCGGCGATCCGGTCGCCGCGCTCGACTGGGTCGGGCGGCTGCTGGGCGCATCCGGTCGGGTGCTGCCGATGGCGCTCACCCCGCTCGACATCACCGCCGACGTACGAGGCCTGGACCCGTCGTCGCCGGACCGGCTCACCACGGTGCGCGGTCAGGTGCAGGTCGCGACGACCGACGGTGTCATCGCCGCGATCGTCTTGGACCCGCCCGACCCGGAGCCGTGCCCCGAGGCGATCCAAGCGGTGCAGGACGCCGACTGGGTGGTGCTCGGGCCCGGGTCGTGGTTCACCTCGGTCATCCCGCACCTGATGGTGCCCGCGCTGCGCGAGGCCATCGTCGGAAGCAAGGCCCGGGTGGTCGTCACCCTCAACCTCGACGAGCAGGCGGGGGAGACGCCCGGCTTCGAGGCGGCCGACCACCTCGCAGTGCTCGCCGAGCACGCACCCGACCTGCGGGTCCACGCGGTGCTCGCCGACGAGCGGCACGTGGTCGAGGGGCTGGCGGACCTCGAGCACGTCGTCCAGGCGACCGGGGCGAACCTGCTCCTGGCCGACATCGCGCATGAGGACGGCACCGCCCGGCACGACCCGGTCAAGCTGGCCGCGGCGTACGCCGCCGTCATGGGCGGAGCGACGTCGGTCACCTCGCGCGAGCCGTCGACCGGAGGTCGTTGACGTGCGTGAAAGGATCGCTCCATGGCGATGACGGCACAGGTGAAGGCAGAGCTGGCCAACACCCAGATCACCAAGACGTGCTGCCGCAAGGCCGAGGTCGCCTCGATGCTCCGGTTCGCCGGCGGTCTGCACATCGTGAGCGGGCGGGTGGTCGTCGAGGCGGAGTTCGACACCGGTGCCGCCGCTCGCCGGCTGCGCACGAACATCGCCGAGGTCTACGGGCACGAGTCCGACGTCGTGATGGTGCAGGGCAACGGCATCCGCAAGGGCAGCCGTTACATCGTGCGCGTCGTCAAGGACGGTGAGGCGCTGGCCCGCCAGACCGGGCTGCTCGACCAGCGCGGCCGACCCGTGCGCGGGCTGCCGCCCGCCGTCGTCTCCGGTGGAGGCTGCGACGCGGTGGCGGCC
>JBAWHI010000303.1:0-1855 GCA_049593675.1 Nocardioides sp. | reverse complement strand
GTAGTGGTGGGTGCGCGAGCGGATCGTCGCGATGACCTTGTCGGGCTCGGTGGTCGCGAAGATGAAACGCAGGTGCGGGGGCGGCTCCTCGACCAGCTTGAGCAGCGCGTTGAAGCCCTGCGGGCTGACCATGTGGGCCTCGTCGATGATGTAGACCTTGTAGCGGTCGCGCACCGGGGCGAAGAAGGCCTTCTCCCGCAGGTCGCGGGCATCGTCCACGCCGCCGTGGGAGGCCGCGTCGATCTCGATCACGTCGATCGACCCCGAACCGCCCCGAGCCAGGTCGCGACAGCTCTCGCACTCCCCGCACGGGTCGGCCACCGGCGCCTGCGCGCAGTTGAGCGCCCGGGCCAAGATCCGGGCCGACGTGGTCTTGCCGCACCCGCGGGGACCGGAGAAGAGGTAGGCGTGGTTGACCCGGTTGCTGGCCAGGGCTGCGCGCAGGGGCTCGGTGACGTGCTCCTGGCCGATTACCTCGGCAAACGTCTCCGGCCGGTAGCGGCGATACAGCGCGAGGGGTGACTCCACGTCTGAACCCTAACCACCGGTGCCGACAGCCGCGAGGCGGCATGAAAAGGCCCCCCGCGCACCCGACAGAGCTCGCTGACCCTTGCTGCCTTCCGGCCCTGGGGGAGTTAGGCAAGATGCCGCCACACGGGGGGTTGACCAGAGTCTAGGTGAGCAGCCGGAAGCAGACCAAGACGGGGTCAGCGACGTACGGGGCGATTTCGCCCCGCCCCAGCCGACCGGTACGCTCCTCGGCGGAGGATTCGCCTAGTGGCCTATGGCGCTCGCTTGGAAAGCGGGTTGGGTGTGAAAGCCCTCAGGGGTTCGAATCCCCTATCCTCCGCCACTCGAACGGCGTCGTGCCCCTGGTACGGCGCCGTTCGTCGTTGCCCCGTCTCATCCGGGACCGCCCACAGTCCCTGTGGTCCTGGCGGCGAGACCCGCACCCGGTCCCCCAGGGCGGCGACCCGGTCCAGTCCCGACTCGACCTCGACCCGCAGCGGCTGCTCACCCGATCGGACCTCGAGCTCGACCAGGACGTCTGCTCGGGCACCCGACTGGCGGACCTCGACCACCCGCCCGGCCACGGAGCCTGTCGCCGCTGGCCCCACCAGACTGAGCCGTTCCTTGCGGACCAGCAGCACGACGTGCTCCCCCACGGCGCCTCCGGGCAGCTCCAGGGCGCCCAGCGCCGAGTGGTGCCGGCCACCCTCGACGCGACCCGGGATCTCGTTGAAGCCGCCGACCAGGCGTGCGACGGTCAGAGTTCGCGGCGCGGTGTACAGACTGGACACGGTGTCGAACTGATCGATCCGTCCGTCGACGAGCACCGCCACCCGCTCAGCGAGAGCAGCCTCGTCGAGGTCGTGGGTCACCATCACGATCGTCGGCGCCAGCGCGGCCCGCACCTCACGGAGCAGGTCGTGCATCGATCGGCGCAGGCCGGTGTCCAGGGAGCTGAAGGGCTCGTCAAGCAGCATCACCCGCCGGTTGGCGGCGAGCGCTCGAGCCAGGGCGACTCGTTGCTCCTGACCGCCGGAGAGCTGACGTGGTCGGCGGCGAGCCAGGTCACCGAGGTGGACAAGATCCAGGAAGCGCTGGGCTGCCGCTCTGCTGTCGCCGCGGGACCGACCGCTCACCCGGTCGGCGAACGCCACGTTGTCGAGGACATCGAGATGGGGGAAGAGATGCGCCTTCTGGAACATCACCGTCAGGTCGCGCGCCTCGGGCGGCACACCCGCCACGCTGTCCCCGTTGAGCAAGACGTCTCCGGACTGAGCGTCCTCGAGTCCAGCGGCCACGCGCAGCAGGGTCGACTTGCTGGAGCCGGACGGCCCCAGGACTGCGA
>JBAWHI010000302.1:0-3465 GCA_049593675.1 Nocardioides sp. | reverse complement strand
GCCCAGGCGTTTACGAGCCTGGGTGATCGCTGAGGCGGTCGGCACCGTCCAGCCGGCGTTCCAGCAGCCCCACCGGTCCAGCGACCCAGTGACCTTGGTGGCGACTTCGGGCCTTGACCCCTGATCTTGGACACGCTGGATCCGGCCACGGCCGGGGAAGCGAGATGATCCGAGCATGGCCCGCAAGACCTACTCGCCGGAGTTCCGGCGGCAGGCCGTCGACCTGTACCGCTCCACGCCGAACGCCACGTTGAAGGGCATCGCCGCAGATCTGGGGATCTCCCGGCACACCCTGCACGTGTGGGTGGCGGCGCTGGACCCGGACACGCCGACGACCAGCACTACCACGACCGCTGTCACGACAGGGGCGGGCGCCGCGACCGGCTCGTCGAGGCCCGGTGCGCCGACACCACGCCGGGCCGCCCGGCGGGCGGGGAGTTGGCGGCGTTGCAGGCTCGGGTCGCGGCGTTGCAGGCCGAGAACGCCCAGTTGGTGGCCGAGCAGACCAAGCTCGCCACCGAGCGGGACATCCTGCGCCAGGCGGCCAAGTATTTCGCCGGGGAGACGCGCTGGTGAACCGCTTCCAGTTCGTCGCCGACCACCAGAACGCCTTCGAGGTGAAGCGGCTGTGCGAGATCGTCGAGGTGACGCGCTCGTCGTTCTACGCCTGGCTGGCCGCCGCGCCCGCCCGGGCCGCGGGGGTGGCCGAGGACGCCGTGTTGGCCAAGCGGATCCGCACGATCCACGCCGGCGACCGCACCCAGGGGGTCCCCCGGATCACCGCCGAGCTCAACGACGGCGCCGATCCCGCCGCCCGGGTGAACCACAAGCGGGTCGCCCGGGTCATGCGCCACGAGAAGATCGCCGGGCTGCGGCTGCGCCGCCGCGTCCGCACCACCGTGCCCGAGCCCGCCGATCAGACCGTGCCCGACCTGCTGGCCCGGGACTTCACCGCGAAGGCCCCGAACCGGCGCTACGTCGGCGACATCACCTACCTCCCGATCGCCGACGGCAGCAACCTGTACCTGGCCACGGTGATCGACTGCTTCTCCCGGCGCCTGGCCGGCTGGGCGGTCGCCGAGCACATGCGCACCGACCTGATCACCGATGCGCTGCACGCCGCCCGAGACACCCGCGGCTCGCTGGCCGGGGCGATCTTCCACTCCGACCACGGCGCCCAGGGCGGATTCAACTAGTCGTCGCAACACCGGTTCCGTGCGGTGAGAATAGCATACGGCGAAGCACCTCCGTGGGTGTCTGCCAAGCGAGCGTCTTTCGTGGTCGGGTATTCAATCCGTGAGCGACAGCAGCGAGCTCCCTGTCGGCGTGTCGGGACAGGTCCGTGCCTTTGGGGAAGTATTGTCGAAGGAGTCCGTTGGTGTTCTCGTTCGTTCCGCGCTGCCACGGACTGTGCGGGTCGCAGAAGTAGACGGCAAGTCCCGTCTCACGGGCCAGCGCGACATGCTGTGCCATCTCTGTTCCGCGATCCCACGTCAAGGTCCTTCGAAGCTTCTCGGGCAGAAGCCGTGTCGCATCAATGATCGCGTCCTTGACGGCGACGGCGCCGTGTCCGGCCAGTGGCGCACCGTTCTTCACGCGAACCTGTGTGTCGAACTCCTCCATCCTCGGCAAGGGCAGCAGGATGGTGTATCGAGTGGCCCGCTCGACCAGCGTCCCGATCGCTGAATGATTCAGGCCGATGATCAGATCGCCTTCCCAGTGCCCGGGCGCGGCTCGGTCGTTGACCTCGGTCGGGCGGCGGTCGATCGTGACGTCGGGGGTGATGAAGCCACGATGGTTGCGGCGCTCGCGACTCGACCGTGCTCGCGGGGTCCGCAGCGCCCGGCCGGTCCTCAGGCAGGCCACATGCTCACGAGCCAGGCCGCCGCGGCCCTCGATGTAGAGCGCCTGGTAGATCGCCTCGTGGGAGATCCTCATCGACGTGTCGTCGGGGTGGTCCATCGGCAACCTGGCCGCGATCTGTTCAGGACTCCACGCTCGACCCCACCGCCGGTCCGCGCGCCGCGAGGGGTTCCGCCCGGTGAACGGCACGGACGGGCCGTCCACTCTCGTCCCGTCCTCGGTCTCCAACCGGCCCGATAACCGATCCTGCACATAACGTCGAAGCGCCGCGTTCGCAGCCAGTTTCGCGACCTTCGGACGTGCAGCCCGCCGATCACGGTGCCACTGGGCAACCGTCGCTCGATAGGTCAGCGTCCCGCCGCGGGTACTCGCGTTGAGACGGACTTCTCGCGATACGGTCGACGCTGCCCGGCCGAGCCGACGCGCCATCTCCCGGACGCCGACCTTCTCGACGCGCCACAGCGCGATCTGCTCCCGCTCGGAGAATGACAGATAGCGGCCTGAGTCCGTCCGGAAGATCGATCGAGGAGTCACGCCGCCACATTCCCGGAACCACCTGGTCCCGACCACCGGCGACACACCGGCTTCGACACCCGCGTCGGTGCTCGTGGCTCCTCGAGCGATGGCTGACCAGAACAGCCGCCGGTGCTCGTCTCTGGCCACCGGCGGCCGACCCGGCGACTGCATCGCCGGCCGGCCCGTCATTGCAGCACCCCAACCAGGCTTTCGCCCCATCCGACACCTCCTGTTTGAGGTGTTGCGACGACTGATTGAGTCCGGTGTGGTCGCCGGTAGTCGGTGTGGAGGATTCGCCAGTTCTTGAGGTTGGCGATGACTCGTTCGACGACCGCGCGGATCCTGTTGATGGCGGTGTTGAACGTCTTCTCCCAGTCGAGCATCCCGCGGGTCGGAGTCTTCTTGATCGGCGTGAGCATGTTCCGGCCGACGTAGCCCTTGTCGCCGGTCCAGTCGCTCGGATCCAGCCCATCGAGAGCGCCGGATTCGTCCAGGCAGAACACGTCATGTCGTGCGCCCTCGATCGGATCGGAGATCCACACGAGTTCTCCGTCGAGAGTGCACACCACCTGCACGTTCATCCCGGTGGTTGCATGCTTCCCGGAGTACAAGCCCGGCAAGGAGGCCCACGACCAGCACGGGAGCAAAGTCCCGTCCACGATGTACTGACGGCCGGGCCGCAGCTCCTCGGCCGTGGGGAGGTAGCGGGCCATCGCCCGCCCCAGCAGCGGGGTGATCGCCGATATGGCCCGGCTGATCGTCGCCTGCGACACGCCGTAGGTCTCGGCCAGCTCCCACTGAATCCGATTCCTGCGCAGATATGTCAAGGTAACCATCATCGAGCTACTCAGCCCCAGAATCGGTGGCCACTCCCGGCGGTCGGCCAACGGAATCGACAACTGGCACTCGGCGACCAGTTTGCAGAGATCCTCGATCTCACGGCGGGAGAACCCGGTGGTATAGTACATGCTGGCGGCTCGCTCGCGTTCGGATTAGTTGGCAAACCAATCCTACTGCGTGGCGGGCCGCCGCTTATCACCGCACGCCGGGTTCAGAGGCTATCGCCACAGGCCGTGAATAAGCCTC
>JBAWHI010000301.1:0-2976 GCA_049593675.1 Nocardioides sp. | reverse complement strand
CTCTCGGCGCTGCGGGCCGCACCCGGGTGGCCCCTGGCGCCGCGACCGGTCCGCAGCGACGAGCTGCTCCCGGAGCGGGCCCTGGCCGGCGACGGTCACGCCCGGCGACACCTGGTCGACGAGCTCTACGTCCCGCTGATGCAGGCGCGCGAGACCCTGATCGAGACGATCGCGACGTACTTCGAGCACGGGTCGTCGATCGAGGCGACCGCGCGGGCGCTGTTCGTGCATCCGAACACCGTGCGCTACCGGCTGCGGCAGGCGGCCGAGCTGACCGGCTTCTCCGCCACCGACGCGCGCGACGCGTTCACCCTCAAGATCGCCCTGGTGCTGGGTCGCCTGTCCGGTCGGACGTTGTAGGAACCCTACAAATCCGGCGGGCCGTTTTCATGACCGCCCGAGGCGAGGACGGACCCCGCGCCCGGCAGAGTAGGGGGTGTGCTCGTGATCGTCGCCCCCGGCCAAGGCGCCCAGTCGCCCGGCTTCCTCCAGTCCTGGCTTGAGGACCCGACCTTCGCCTCCCGCTTCGACTGGCTCTCGACCGTCGCCGGCCTCGACCTGGCCCACTACGGCACCGAGGCGGACGCCGAGACCATCCGCGACACCCGCATCGCCCAGCCCCTGCTGGTCGCGACCGGCCTGGTGGCCGCCCTCGAGCTGTTCCCGCACCCGGCCGACGCGTTCGGGCAGGTCGGCGCGGTCGCCGGTCACAGCGTCGGGGAGATCGGCGCCGCCGCAGGCGCCCGGGTCATCACCGCCGAGCAGGCGATGGTCCTGGTCCGCGAGCGTGGCAACGCGATGGCCCGGGCCGCCGCGGTCACCCCGACCGGCATGACCGCCATCCTCGGCGGCGACCGGGAGGAGGTGCTGGCCGCCCTCGACAAGCACGGTCTGACCCCCGCCAACGACAACGGGCCGGGCCAGATCGTCGCGGCCGGGACCACCGCCCAGCTCGCCGCACTCGCCGAGGATGCGCCCGCCAAGGCGCGCCTGATGCCCCTCAGCGTGGCCGGCGCCTTCCACACCCAGCACATGGAGCCCGCCGTCGGCCATCTCGCCGGACTGGCCCGCTCGGTCTCGGTGCACGACCCGCGCACCCGGGTGATCTCCAACCGGGACGGCAAGGTCGTCCACGACGGCCGCGAGGTCCTCGCCCGGATCGTGGGTCAGATCGCCAGCCCGGTGCGCTGGGACCTGTGCCTGGAGACGATGGAGGACCTCGGCGTCACCGGCATCTTGGAGATGCCCCCGGCCGGCACCCTGACGGGGATCGCCAAGCGCGCCCTCAAGGGCGTCGAGACCTTCGCCCTGAAGTCCCCCGACCAGCTCGACGCGGCCCGCGCCTTCTGCGCCAAGCACGGCGAGGCCTCCGAGATGGACACCACCCCCACGTGGCGGATGGTCGTCTCGCCGCTCAAGGGCACCTTCCACCGGTCCCCCGAGGCCGCCGACCTCGACGTCCTCGCGCCGGGTACGTCGATCGGCGAGGTCGCCAGTCTGCGCGACCGCACCCGGGTCAGCGCCGCGCACGGCGGCCAGGTGGTCGAGTGGCTGGTCGAGGACGGAGACCTCGTCTCCCCCGGGCAGCCGCTGATCCGCCTGCACCCCGAGGGAGGGACCTCCTGATGAGCCTCATCCAGGGCGACACCGGCGCGTCGTACGCGAGGGTCATGGGCATCGGCTCCTACCGGCCCGAGCGGATCGTGCCCAACTCGGAGATCATCGGCGCGATCGACTCCAGCGACGAGTGGATCCAGCAGCGCTCCGGCATCAAGGAGCGGCGCTTCGCCTCCCCCGAGGAGAGCGTGCAGATGATGTCGGTCGCGGCCTCCCGCGAGGCGCTGGAGCACGCCGGGATCGACGCGCGCCAGATCGACTGCGTCGTCGTCGCGACCGTCAGCCACATGCTGCAGACCCCCGCCGTGGCGACCGCGGTCGCCCACGAGCTCGGGACCGATCAGGCCGCGGCGTTCGACATCTCCGCTGCCTGTGCCGGCTTCTGCCACGGCATCAGCCTCGCCAGTGACATGGTCCGCGCCGGCAGCGCCCAGCACGTCCTGGTGATCGGCGTCGAGCGACTCACCGACATCCTCGATCTCTACGACCGCGGCACCGCGTTCATCTTCGCCGACGGCGCCGGCGCGGCGGTCGTCGGCCCGAGCGACACCCCGGGCATCGGCCCGGTCGTGTGGGGTTCGGACGGTGAGCAGTTCGACCTGATCCGTCAGCGCGAGGACTGGCGCGACGTCGTCGCCTCCGACACCCCGGTCATGCCACACCTGACGATGCAGGGCAACGCGGTGTTCCGCTGGGCGTCGTTCGCGATGGCCAAGGTCGGCCAGCAGGCCCTCGACCGCGCCGGCGTCACCGTCGACCAGCTCGACTGCTTCGTGCCCCACCAGGCCAACATGCGCATCATCGACGCGATGGCGCGCACGATGAAGCTCCCCACCACTGTCCGGATCGCTCGCGACGTCGCGGAGCAGGGCAACACCTCGGCCGCCTCGATCCCGCTCGCCCTCGACCGGATGATCAAGGAGGGGGACGCCCGCAGCGGCGACACCGCCCTCCTGATCGCCTTCGGTGCCGGCCTGGCGTACGCCGCCCAGGTCGTCACCGTTCCCTGAAGTCCCACCGATTTCATCACCACCCAACCGAAAGGCATCACCACCATGGCTTCCACTGAGGAGATCCGCTCCGACCTCGCCGACATCGTCAACGAGGTTGCCGGCATCGACGCCGACGACGTCCAGCTCGACAAGTCGTTCGTCGACGACCTGGACGTGGACTCGCTGTCCATGGTCGAGGTCGTCGTCGCCGCCGAGGAGAAGTTCGGCGTCTCGATCCCCGACGACGAGGTCAAGAACCTCAAGACCGTGGGCGACGCCGTCGCCTTCATCGAGCGCGCCCAGGCCTGAGCGCCCTCACCCCTGCAGCATCGGGCACCACCAGCAGCAAGGAGCACCATGTCGAAGC
>JBAWHI010000300.1:0-2174 GCA_049593675.1 Nocardioides sp. | reverse complement strand
AGTCCCACCTGCTCCACCAGTTCGGCCCCGGGCTCACGCCCGGGGCCGAACTGCGTTCTGGGCCCTCGAGAGGACGCACCCCTCCAGGGTCCGCGATGAGCTCGCCGTCCGCGGTCACGTGCCGCGGACGACGCCGGCTCGTTGCCTGGACGACGAGCCTCGAGCCTGGACGGTGAAGCTTCGTCGTCCAGGGATGCGTTTCGTCGGCCGGCCGACAAAACCCACCGCCGGCCCCAGGGTCGTGGGAGAGCGCCCCCACATGTGAGCGGGTCCGTGGTGGCGCGAGATGATGGGCGCATGCCCGAGGAGTCCGTCCGCCCAGCCCGTCCCCACCACAAGCTGACCGAGGACGGGCGACGGATGCGCGAGGTGCTGTCCTACTCCCGGCGCGGCAACCGGTTCACGCCCCGGCAGGCCGCTGCCTGGGAGGCGTACGCCGAGCGCTGGTGGATCCCGGACGAGGCCGTCGACGACCCGAGCTTCACGCTCGCCTCGAGCTTCGAGCGCGACGCCCCGATGATCGTCGAGATCGGCTGCGGCATCGGCGAGTCCACGGTGGAGCTCGCGGCGGCCCGCCCGGACCACGACGTCGTGGCCTTCGAGGTGTGGCGGCCCGGCGTCGCCGACACCCTGGGGCGGGTGGGGGAGGCCGGGCTCACCAACGTGCGGATCCTGAGCGTGGATGCCGTGTGGTCGATGGCGCACCTGGTGGGCGAGGGCAGCCTGGCCGGGCTGTGGACCTTCTTCCCCGACCCGTGGCACAAGCTGAAGCACCACAAGCGGAGGATCGTGACGCCGGAGTTCGCGGCCCTGGCCGCCAGCCGACTGGCCCCGGGAGCGACGTGGCGACTGGCCACCGACTGGGCGGGCTACGCGGAGCAGATGGTCGCGGTGCTCGACGCCGAGCCGCTGCTCGTGGGCGGTGTCGTCGAGCGGTGGTCCGAGCGGCCGGTGACCAGGTTCGAGCGCAAGGGCCTCGAGGCGGGCCGGGAGATCGCCGACCTCACCTACGTGCGGGTGTAGCCGTAGTCCGGCGCACGACGAGCTCGGTCGGGAGGATCACCTGGCGGGGCTCGCTGCCCGCCAGGGCCGCGAGGACCTGGGTGGCGGCGATCCGGCCCTGCTCGTGGACGGGCTGGGCGACGGTGGTCAGGTCGAAGTAGGAGGACATCTCGTGGTCGTCGATGCCGATCACCGAGACGTCCTCCGGCACCCGCAGCCCGAGCTCGCGGGCGGCTCGCAGCGCACCGATCGCCATCTCGTCGGATGCCGCGAAGATCGCGGTCGGGCGGTCCGGCCGCTCGAGCGCCGCACGCGCGGCCTGCAGGCCACCGTCGACGTTGAACCCCCCGTCGTACTCGAGGCCCGGGACCGGGACGCCGGCGCGCTCCAGCGCGGTGCGATACCCGCTCAGCCGGGCTGACGGTGCGGTGAAGTCCAGCACTCCCTCGGTGGCGCCGCCGACGTAGGCGATCCGCTCGTGGCCGAGGTCGAGCAGGTGCTGGGTGGCGGTGGTGGCCGCGTCCTCGTCGTCGATGCGGACCGTGGCCCACCCGGGCAGGTCGGCACCGACGATGGTCACCGGTCGGCCCAACCGGAAGAGGCGCTCGAGCTCCTCGGGGCTGGGCTTGAGGCTGAGCACCAGCACCGCGTCGACCCGCTTGGTGAGCAGGTTGGTCTCGAAGACCCGGTGTCGCGCGGCGGCGTCGCCGGCCAGGTTGTACAACAGCAGGTCGTAGCCGCGCTCGCGGAGCACCTCCTCGGCGCCCTGGACCACGGCGGCGAAGAACCACCGGGTCACCCACGGCACGATCACGGCGACCGTGCGGGTCTGGCCGCTGGCCAGGCCGGAGGCGCTGGGGGAGGCGACGTAGCCCAATCGGAGTGCGGCCTCCAGGACGCGTGAGCGGGTCGGTTCGGACACGCCGGGGAGCCCGCGCAGTGCGCGCGAGACCGTCGCGGTCGACATCTCGACCTCTCGGGCGACGTCCTTGATCCCGGTCATGCTGGGAGCGCTCCCAATTCGCCCGGGATCGGACTAGGGTGGGGTGCATGACCCACCATCTCCCCGACGGATCCAGGCTCTTCTACGGCGTCGCCACGGCGTCGTACCAGATCGAGGGGGCGACGGCCGAGGACGGCCGTGGCGCCTCGATCTGGGACACCTACGCCGC
>JBAWHI010000299.1:0-2898 GCA_049593675.1 Nocardioides sp. | reverse complement strand
CGGTGGGCGACTACCGGGCGACCGCGAGCGACACGGTGCAGGTCGTGCTTCCGAGCATCACCAAGCAGGTCTCGCCGGATCCGCGCACCATCGGCGAGGCGGTGACCTGGACCGTTCGCGTGACCGTACCGAAGAACCTGCAGTACTACGACGTCACGGTCGACGACACCGTCCCGGACGGCTTCGTCGTGGACGGCTACAGCGCCGCGACCTGCGACAGCGGCTGCCCCGGCAGCGACGGCCCGATCGTGACCCTCCCCACCACCGAGACCGCCTGGTTCCTCGGAGACCTCGCGCCCTCGAGCAGCGACCGCGTCTACACCCTCAAGCTGCTCGGCCACCTGGCCGACGCCTACGCCGGCGGCGCCGACGTCGAGGACGGCGACACCCTGACCAACCGGGCGAGCGTCCTGACCAACCGCACCGACAAGATCACCACCACACCGACCACGGTGCCGGGCGGCTACGACCACACGGTCGGCCCCGCCACCGCGGTCAGCCACGTGGTCGAGCCGAAGCTGAGCATCGACAAGTCGGCCGACAAGGGCCCGTACGTCGAGGGCGGCGACACCGTCACCTACACGATCAAGGTCAAGAACACCGGCAGCTCGCCGGCGTACGACGTGGTCGTGGACGACGAGCCCGACGTCGAGCTCACCGACGTGACCCTCGGCACCGGCGCTGCCTACAACACCGACCCCTGGTCGGCCGGCAACCGCGCGATGAGCTGGACCATCCCCGGCCCGATCGCGGTCGGCGACACCGTCACCCTCACCTACACCGGCCAGGTCATCCCGGGCAAGGACCTGACCCGGGGCCAGAAGATCGACAACACCGCCGAGATCGACGAGTACTTCGGCGTGCCCGAGGCCGACCGCGACACCGGTGCGGACTTCCGCGAGTACAACGGACCCGACAGCAGTGTCCGGCTGACCGTCGCGCTGCCCGAGCTGACCATCGTCAAGACGCCGGACGACAAGGCGATCAAGGCCGGTCAGACCACGAACTTCACGATCACCGTGAAGAACGTCGACGCCCGCGCCACCGCTCACGGCGTGGTGGTGCACGACGTGCTCGACGCCGGCCTGATCTACACCCCGGGCACGGCGACCGCGGTCCCGACCGCCGGCTTCAGCGAGACCGGTGCCAGCGGGCAGACCATCGACTGGTCGCTGGGCACCCTGGCACCCGGTGCCTCGGTGACGATCACCGTGCCGATCAAGGTCTCGCCGAGCGTGGACGACCCCACGAGGCTGGTCAACAACGCCGCGACGCACGCCGACGAGGTGCCCACCCCCGTGGACGACGACGGCTCGCTCGTCGTCGGCACGGAGGCCGACCTGCAGGTCGAGAAGCGACTGTCCACGTCGTCGCCGCTGGTGCCCGGGACCGAGCTCACCTACCGCCTCGTGGTCACGAACAACGGCCCCTCGGATGCTCGCCACTCGACGCTGAGCGACGTGCTGCCGGCGGAGCTGACCTACGTCTCGGACGACTCGGCGGAGTGTGCCGCCGCGGGCCAGCACTTCACGTGTGACTTCGGCACCCTCGCACCCGGCGCGACCAGGACGATCCACCTGGTCGTGAAGCTGGATCCCGCCCACACCTCCGCCGTCACCAACCACGTCCGTGTGGACACCGACACCCCGGAGACGACCGAGACCAACAACGACGACGAGGTCACCCACCCGGTGACCCCGAGGACCGACGTCTCGATCAAGAAGACCTCCGACCGTGCGTCGTACGACGGCGGCGACCTGGTCACCTACCAGCTCGTCGTGCGCAACGACGGCCCGTCCACGGCACGCAACGTCGCCGTCGGCGACCCGCTGCCGAGCGACGTGACCTTCCAGTCCGTGACCCCGGGCTCGCCGACCTGCACCCAGAGCGGCGGCCACGTGGCCTGCTCCTTCGCGACGCTGGCCCCTGGCCAGTCGAAGTCGATCACGATCGTGACCAAGGCCAAGGGCACTCCCCCGGTGACCGGGACCGGAGGCCACCAGCTGACGATCGACAAGGCGGAGCAGTACGTCACCCTGCAGGCCGGTGAGGGCCGGACGCAGGACCTGACCTGCCCCGCTGGCGGCTACATGAGCGACGGTGCCGCGGAGATCATGCACGTCGACCAGGGCACCGGCTCTCCGGCCGACGTACGGGTCCAGCAGGCGAGCTCGATCACCCCGGCCACCTACCGGTTCCACTTGGTCAACACCACGACCGGGCAGGCGCAGGTCAAGCTCTTCGGCACCTGCCTGCCGGCCACGACCGAGCAGGCCGACGGGCACGCGCACGGCCTGGTCGTCGGCGGCACCCTCAGCTCCACCGCCGGCACCGCTCTCGCCGTGGGTCGCCACACGTTCAGCATCCCGGTGGCCGCGGGCACCAAGGCCGTCGCGCCCGGCCTCGTGGTCGGCTCGGGCGTGGCCCGGCTGGTCCGGTCGGAGCCGACCAGTGGCGCCTGGGAGTTCACCGTCGAGGTGCTCCAGCAGGCCGACGTCACCCTGAGCCTGCGTCAACTGAGCGAGCGCACGGCCTCGGGCGGTACGCCCACCCACCAGCACCGACTCGAGTTCAAGCACGTCGTGGTCCACACCTCGCTGCCGGTCGGCGAGAGCGTGCAGCGGGTCGGCTGCCCCGTCGGATACAAGGGGATCACCGCGACCTACGACCTGCCGCACGGGGTGGTCTCGCTGGGCCACGAGCCGCAGCCCAACAACCGCGACTTCCGGCTGCTCAACACCAACAGCGGCCCGGTGGACGTGATGCTCGATCTGGAGTGCGTCGCGATCGAGACCTCGGGCCCGCTCGACGAGACCCTGCCGGTCGTCAACACCGCGACGGTCAGCAGCGCGACCTTCGACACCGACCCGACGAACAACTCGGACTCGGCCTCGATCC
>JBAWHI010000298.1:0-2262 GCA_049593675.1 Nocardioides sp. | reverse complement strand
CAGCATCGCCTGGACCGTCGCGGCCCGGCCGGAGATCACCGGCGAGGCCTCCCTGCCCTTGCGCGGCAGCTTGTGCCGGCGCACCTCGGGCAGGTCGCTCGGGTCGGTGATGTAGGTGGCGTCGTCGTAGCCCTTGACCATCTCGCGGATCTCCGGCAGCACGGTCGGCAGCAGCTCGTGGAGCCGCTCCGGGCCGGCGAGCACGTCCTCGAGGGCGCGGTGACGCAGCGCGACGGTGGAGTACTGCATCGACACCAGGTGCTTGATCTGGTGGTTGAAGCTCTCCCGGACCAGCCGGCCGCCGCGGGGGTACTTCGAGTGCAGCAGCGCGGCGATGAACCGGTTGCGGACGTGGAAGTAGGACTGCCAGTCCAGCGCGTCGTTCTTGTCGGTCCACGGCACGTGCCACACCGCGGCACCGGGGAAGGTGACGGTCGGGTAGCCGGCCTCCTTCGCGCGCAGGCCGTACTCCGAGTCGTCCCACTTGATGAAGACCGGCAGCGAGAGCCCGATGTCCTCGAGCACCTTCGCCGGGATCAGGCACATGAACCAGCCGTTGTAGTCGACGTCGATGCGGGCGTGCAGCCAGCGTGAGGACCGGAGGTTGCGGTCGGCGAAGTCCCAGCCGGCGAAGACGCCGGGCGCCGAGCCCCACCAGAAGGTGTACGGCGAGACGCGCTCACCGAACGAGTGCAGCTGGGTCTTCTGGTAGATGCTGAACATGTGGCCGCCGACGATCGTCGTCTTGCGGCACAGGTCGCCGAAGGTGACGGCACGCAGGATGCCCTCGGTCTCGCACTCCACGTCGTCGTCGAGCATCATGACGTACGTCGAGCGACCGGCCTTGAGGCCTTCGTACTGGGCCCGGGCGAACCCGCCGGAGCCGCCGATGTTGCCCTGCTCGATGATCCGCAGCCGGTCGCCGAGCGCCTGCTGCGCCTCGGGGTAGAACTCCGAGTCGACGACCTTGTCCTTGCCCTGCTCCATCACCACGACCTCGTCGAGGATGGCGTCGAGCTGGTCGGCGTCGCCGAGCTGACCGAGGAGCTTCGCGCAGAAGTCCTGTCGGTTCATCGTCGTGATGCCGATGGTGACGGTGCCGCGCTCGGCCCGGTCGGTGGGCACCTCGGCGGTCCACTCGGCACCCTCGACGACCGCGTCCTCATCGGCCGCGACGACGTCGTACCAGTACCAGCCGCCGTCGACGAACGGCTTGAGCGGCAGGTCGAAGGAGAACTCGCCGGTCGTGCCCTCGACCGTCGCGGAGTCGACCCGCTGCGAGCGACCGTTGGCCATGGAGCGGTAGACGGTGACGGTGCCGCCCTCGCCACGGAGCCGGACGGTCAGTCGCACGGCGCTGACGATCGTGTGCCGACGCCAGTAGGACGCCGGGAAGGCGTTGAAGTAGGTGCCGAAGGAGACGACCTCGCCCTGCTCGACGCGGTAGGCGGTGCGCGACTCGATCTGGTCGGGGTGGATCGTGGACACGCCGCGGGCGGCGTTCTGGATCCGGCTGGCGATCGCGTTGGCCTCGTGGGCCGCACGGGTGTGGCCGATGTCGTACTTGTCGGCGTCGAGAGCGGCCGGCTCCGGGTCGACGTAGAGCTTGATCACGTCGGTGTCGCGGTCGGCCGGCATGATCTGGCGCTGCAGCAGCACGCGGGCCTTGCCGGGCTCGACGCTGTCGGGGGCGGCCTGGGTCTGGGTGTGGGTCACGGTCATGCGCGTACTCGCTTCACTCCGTGCGCGCCTGAGGCACCTCGCGCGCTGCGTGGGATGGTTCGCTCGCTCGGCTCGCTCATTCGTCGACGCCTCCGCTCGTGAGCGGCGCGCCTTCGGCGAAGTGCGGCCGCAGCTTGTTCTCGAACATGGACAGTGCCGATCCGATCGCCATGTGCATGTCGAGGTACTTGTAGGTCCCGAGGCGACCGCCGAAGAGCACCATCGGCTCCTGCTTGGCGAGCTCGCGGTAGCGGAGCAGCTTGGCCCGGTCCTCCGCGGTGTTCACCGGGTAGTAGGGCTCGTCACCCTCCTCCGCGAACCGGGAGTACTCGTGCACGACGACGCTCTTGCCGGGCAGGTAGGTGCGCTCGGGGTGGAGGTGCTTGAACTCGAGCGTGCGCGTGTAGGGGACGTCCTCGTCGTTCGCGTTCACGACGCCGGTGCCCTGGTAGTCGTCGACGTCGACGGTCTCGCGCTCGAGGTCGATGGTGCGCCACGACAGTCGGCCCTCGACGTTGTCGAAGTACTCGTCGACCGGTC
>JBAWHI010000297.1:0-11690 GCA_049593675.1 Nocardioides sp. | reverse complement strand
CCGCGCCACACCCGAGGTTGCGGGCGGGGCGGACTAGGCTCACGACCATGTCCGATTCCCGCCAGATCGCCCCGGCTGTCGCGGGCAGGATGGATCCCATGTCCGGTCCTGTTCCCCAGCTGTCGCGACTCGATCGGGAGTCGTGCCACCGCGCCGTCAAGTCGCGCGACCGGCGCTTCGACGGCGTCTTCTACACGGCGGTGCGCACGACCGGGATCTACTGCCGACCCTCGTGCCCGGCCCGCACCCCGGCGCTCCAGAACGTCACCTTCCACCCGAGTGCCGCCGCGGCCCAGGCGGCGGGCTACCGGGCCTGCAAGCGCTGCCTGCCCGACGCCACGCCGGGGAGCCCGGACTGGGACGTGGCCGCCACCGCCGCCGGCCGGGCGATGCGGCTGATCGCCGACGGTGTGGTCGACCGCGAAGGCGTGGACGGGCTGGCGCAGCGGGTCGGCTACACGCCGCGCCACCTGACCCGCATCCTGGGCGCCGAGCTCGGTGCCGGCCCGCTCGCACTGGCCCGGGCGAAGCGGGCGCAGACGGCGCGGGTGCTCATCGAGACGACGGAGCTGACCTACGCCGACATCGCGTTCGCCTCCGGCTTCGCCAGCGTTCGCCAGTTCAACGAGACGATCCGCGAGGTCTACGCGGCCTCGCCCACCGACCTGCGCGGACGTCGGGGCGGACGCCCGGCCACCGGCACGGTCACCATGCGGTTGGCCGTGCGCACGCCGTACCGCGGCAGCGACCTGCTGGACTTCCTAGCCACCCGGGCGGTTCCGGGCGTCGAGGCGTCCGGCCCGGGTTGGTATGCGCGCACGCTGGCGCTGCCGCACGGCACCGGAACGGTGCGGCTCGAGGTGCCGGACGAGGACGAGCCCGGTCAGACCGCGTTCGCCACGGCGTCGTTCACGCTCGACGACCTGCGCGACACCGCGGCGGCCGCCGAGCGGGTGCGTCGGATGCTCGACGCCGACTGCGACCCGGTGGCGGTCGCGGAGGCCTTCGCCGGAGATCCGGTGATCGGTCCGCTCGTGCGCGCCAGGCCGGGTCTGCGGGTCCCCGGTCACGTCGACGGGCACGAGATCGCCGTCCGCGCGGTCCTCGGCCAGCAGGTCAGCGTCGCCGGCGCCCGGACGATCGCCGCCCGGCTCGTCGAGCAGCACGGCCGGCCGCTCGCCCAGCCGGTCGACGGCCTCACGCACCTCTTCCCCGATGCCGCCACCCTCGCTGCGCTGACGCCGGAGAGCCTGCCGATGCCGCGCTCGCGGGGGCGCGCGCTCGTCGCGCTCTGCACGGCGCTGGCGTCGGGGGAGCTCGCCCTGGACCGTGGGCCGGACCGCGACGACGTCCGCCGCTCGCTGCTGGAGATCCCCGGCATCGGTCCGTGGACGGCCGACTACATCGCGCTGCGGGCGCTCGGTCATCCCGACGTCTTCCTACCGACCGACGTCGGCATCCGAGACGCCCTCGTCGGCCTGGGTCGTGACCCCTCCGGCGCCGCCGAGCTCGCGTCCGGCTGGGCACCCTGGCGCTCCTATGCGCAGCTGCACCTGTGGCAGACCCTCACCACCTCGACCAAGGAGACCTGACATGTGGACCGTGATGGAGTCCCCGATCGGAGCGCTGCGCATCGTCGAGCGGGGCGGCGCGCTCACGGCGATCGAGTTCTCGCCGTTCGCGCCGGTGGGGCAGAGCCTCGACGGCCGTCCGCGCGGCGATCGCGACGACGCGGCTCCGGTGCTGGCCGAGGCCGCGCGTCAGCTCGACGCCTACTTCGCCCGCGACCTCAAGGAGTTCGACCTCCCCCTCGCGCCGGCGGGCACCGCCTTCCAGCAGCGCGTCTGGGACCAGCTGGTCGGCGTCGGCTGGGGCGAGACGGCGTCGTACGGCGAGATCGCGCACCGGCTCGGCATGACCAACGCCGCGTCCCGGGCCGTGGGGCTCGCCAACGGTCGCAACCCGATCCCGATCGTGATCCCGTGCCACCGGGTGATCGGTGCCAACGGCACGCTCACCGGCTACGCCGGCGGGCTCGAGCGCAAGCAGCTGCTGCTAGAGCTCGAGCAGGATGCGCTCTTCTGAGCAGCGGTCCGATCGTCGCGCTACTCGGCCGCAGCGCGCCGCAGCGACTCCGAGAGTCGCTCGGCGGCGGCGAGCACCGCGGGTGCGTGCATCCGGCCCGGCTGGCGCGAGAGCCGCTCGAGCGGACCGGAGACCGAGACCGCGGCGATGATCTTGCCGCTGGGGGAGCGCACCGGTGCGGAGACCGACGCGACGCCCTGCTCTCGCTCGCCGACCGACTGCGCCCAGCCACGGCGGCGGATGCCGGAGAGGGCGGCCGCTGAGAAGGCGGCCTGCTGGAGCCCCCGGTGCATCCGCTCCGGGTCCTCCCAGGCGAGCAGCACCTGCGCAGCCGACCCGGCGCTCATGGTCAGCTGCGACCCCACGGGGATGGTGTCGCGCAGGCCGGACGGGCGCTCGGCAGCCGAGACGCACACCCGGTGCTCACCCTGGCGGCGCCAGAGCTGGGCGGACTCGCCGGTGATGTCGCGCAGTCGGGCGAGCACGGGTCCGGCGGTGGCGAGCAGACGGTCCTCGCCGGCGGCCGCGGACAGCTCGGCAAGGCGCGGCCCGAGCACGAAGCGGCCCTGCATGTCGCGGGCGACGAGCCGGTGGTGCTCGAGCGCGACCGCGAGACGGTGGGCGGTCGGCCGGGCGAGGCCGGTGCCGGAGACCAGGCCGGCGAGGGTGGCCGGACCCGACTCGAGGGCGGTGAGCACGAGGGCTGCCTTGTCGAGCACGCCGACGCCACTGGAAGTGTCCATATGGCAATACTGGCGTCTCACAACATGGGATGCAAGTAGTAGGGTCCGCGAAGTAGCACACAGCACGCTGTCGTGAGGGAGAGAGTCAATGGGCAAGACCTTGTCAGAGAAGGTGTGGGACGAGCACGTCGTCCGGGCGGTCGACGGGGAGCCGGCGCTGCTCTACATCGATCTGCACCTCATCCACGAGGTCACCTCGCCGCAGGCCTTCGACGGTCTCCGGCTGGCCGGGCGGCCCGTGCGCCGTCCCGACCTGACCCTGGCGACCGAGGACCACAACGTCCCGACCCTCGACTGGGACAAGCCGATCGCCGACCCCGTCTCCCGCACCCAGGTCGAGACGCTACGGCGCAACTGCGAGGAGTTCGGTGTTCGCCTCCACCCGCTCGGCGACGTCGAGCAGGGCATCGTCCACGTCGTCGGTCCGCAGCTCGGGCTGACCCAGCCCGGGATGACCATCGTCTGCGGCGACTCGCACACCGCGACGCACGGCGCCTTCGGGGCGATCGCGTTCGGCATCGGCACCTCGGAGGTCGAGCACGTGCTCGCCACCCAGACCCTGCCGCAGGCCCGACCCAAGACGATGGCGGTGACCGTCAACGGTGCGCTGCCGGAGGGCACCACCTCCAAGGACCTGATCCTCTACCTGATCACCCAGACGGGGACGGGTGGCGGCCAGGGTTACATCGTCGAGTACCGCGGGCAGGCGATCCGCGACCTGTCGATGGAGGGCCGCATGACGGTCTGCAACATGAGCATCGAGTGGGGTGCCAAGGCCGGGATGATCGCTCCCGACGAGGTCACGTTCGACTACCTCAAGGACCGGCCCGAGTCGCCGAAGGGCGCCGACTGGGACGCAGCCGTCGCGCACTGGCGGACCCTGGTCACCGACGACGACGCCGTGTTCGACGAGGAGATCGTCATCGATGCCGGCGACGTCACGCCGTGGGTCACCTGGGGGACCAACCCCGGCCAGGGGGCACCGCTGGGCGGCACCGTCCCCGTCCCGGCCGACTTCGAGGAGGAGTCCGACCGGGTCGCGGCCGAGAACGCCCTTCGCTACATGGCTCTCGAGGCCGGCACCCCGTTGCGTGACGTCCGCATCGACACCGTGTTCGTCGGATCGTGCACCAACGGCCGGCTCGAGGACCTGCGCGCCGCCGCCGAGGTGATCCAGGGGCACCGCGTCGCGGACGGCACCCGGATGCTCGTCGTACCCGGCTCTGCGCGGGTGCGGCTGGAGGCCGAGGCCGAGGGTCTCGATCTCGTGTTCAAGGAGGCCGGAGCCGAGTGGCGCGGCGCGGGCTGCTCGATGTGCCTGGGCATGAACGCCGACACCCTCTCGCCAGGAGAGCGCAGCGCGTCGACCTCCAACCGCAACTTCGAGGGCCGGCAGGGCAAGGGCGGTCGGACGCACCTCGTCTCGGTGCCGGTCGCCGCCGCGACCGCGGTCCGCGGCACCCTCTCGACACCCGCCGACCTCACGACCACCGGGAGCAACTGAGATGGAGAAGTTCACCACCCACACCGGTGTCGGCGTCCCGCTGCGTCGCAGTGACGTCGACACGGACCAGATCATTCCGGCGGAGTACCTCAAGCGGGTCGCCCGCACCGGCTTCGAGGACGGGCTCTTCGCGGCCTGGCGCAACGACCCGTCGTTCGTCCTCAACAATCCGGCGTACGCCGCCGGCTCCGTGCTCGTCGCCGGCCCGAACTTCGGCACCGGATCGTCGCGCGAGCACGCCGTCTGGGCCCTGCAGAACTACGGCTTCAAGGTCGTGATCTCGCCGCGCTTCGGCGACATCTTCCGGGGCAACTCCGGCAAGGCCGGACTGCTGGCGGCGCGGGTCGACGAGAAGGTCGTGCAACGCCTCTGGGACCACCTCGACGAGCACCCGGGAGCCACGGTGTCCGTGGACCTCGAGAGCCGCACGGTGCGTGCCGGTGAAGGCCCCGACGCGATCGAGGACTCCTTCGACATCGACGACTACACGCGGTGGCGCTTGCTCGAGGGGCTCGACGATGTCGGGATCACGCTCGGTCACGCCGAGACCATCGCGACCTACGAGTCGAGCCGTCCGAGCTGGAAGCCGGTCACTCTCGGCGCGAGCTGAACAAGAGACATCAAGAGGGCGAATCCCGAACCCTGGTTGGGGATTCGCCCTTTTCTCGTCGACGCGCCCAGCCCCTGCCGACGTCGGCCTTCGGCAGGCGAGATGCCCGCATTCGGCTCTGCTGACCGGTTCTGCGCGTCCGCCCCCTCGAAAAACAGTTCACGAAACACGCCCAAGGTGATTGTGAGTATGTCGCTGAATACCTAGCGTGCATGGGAGTGAGGCGAGCACAGGCTCGACCAAAAGTCGTTCATTGGAAGGGAAGACAGTGAACAAGTCAGAGTTCATTGAGGCACTCTCGGCACGATTCGACGGGAACAAGAAGGCCGCATCGCACGCCCTCGAGTCCGTGCTCGACACCATCACCCGTGAGGTCGCGAAGGGGGAGAAGGTCGCGATCACCGGATTCGGTTCGTTCGAGAAGCGCGTGCGTGAAGCGCGTTGGGTCCGCAATCCGCAGACCGGTGACCGCATCAAGGCGAAGAAGACGGCGGTCCCGAAGTTCACGGCCGGCGCCGATCTCAAGAATGTGGTCTCCGGAGCCAAGAAGCTGCCGAAGCTGACCGTCGCCAAGGCAGCCCCGGCTGCGAAGAAGGCCACGGCGCCGGCGAAGAAGGCCGCTTCGGCTGCGGTCAAGAAGGCGACGCCCGCGAAGAAGGCACCGGCCAAGAAGGCGCCGGCCAAGAAGGCGCCGGCCAAGAAGGCGCCCGCGAAGAAGGCGCCCGCGAAGAAGGCGCCCGCCAAGAAGGCGCCCGCCAAGAAGGCACCGGCGAAGAAGGCACCGGCCAAGAAGGCACCGGCGAAGAAGGCACCGGCCAAGAAGGCGCCCGCGAAGAAGGCGCCCGCGAAGAAGGCACCGGCCAAGAAGGCGCCCGCCAAGAAGGCGCCCGCCAAGAAGGCACCGGCCAAGAAGACCGCGAAGAAGTCCTGACCGGTCCGCTCGGCCTCGGGCCGTCACCCTCCGGGGTGGCGGCCCTTCGCCGTCTCAGGGGGCGGCAGCGGCCGTGTGTGTGCCGACACCGAGGGCGATCGCGTCGCGCAGGTCCTGGAGGTCGTCGACGTCTCGGCGCACCGATCTCGCGGCGCCCATCACCTCACGTGCTCCGGAGTCCAGGTGTGCTGCTCGCGAGCCCGGGCCGAACCTGGGTGTGAACGAGTCGTACGGCGCCACGTAGAGCGTCGTCCCGACCCCGTCCGCGTCCGAGACGAACCACGGCCCTCCATCCGCCGTCCTGGCCAGCACCTGGTCGAGCTCGTCGCCGCGCAGGGCCGGCAGGTCCGCGCAGAGTGCCACCGGCGTCAGGTGCGGCCAGCGTCGGTGCGCCTCGGCGGCAGCTTGCCGCAGGGTCCCGTTGAGGTCTCCGGTCACGCCGTCGGGGATCGCTGCCGCCCCGAGGCCCGACAGACGGGCCGAGAACGCGACGTCGTCGGTGACGACCAGGACCGCGTCCACGCACTCGGCTGAGCGACACGCGGTGACGGTGTCGAGGGCGAACGCCTCGGCGAGGGCGCGCCGCTGGTCCAGACCGAGGCCGCGCAGCCGGGACTTGCCGACGGCAGGCGGCTTCACGGGCACGAGGACGGCGTAGCGGGACACGGGGGCTGAATCTGGCATCGGTGCCGATCCTGTCAGGTGGTGACCGAGTAGCCTGCGCACGTGGTGGTTCGCAAGATCAAGACGAAGCGCGGCTGGGCCTTCCGGTTCGGCGCGTTCATCCTCCGACCGGTGCTGGCGCTCACGACCAAGCCCGACTGGATCGACGGCGAGAACATCCCGGAGACCGGGGGATTCGTGCTCGCGCTCAACCACATCTCCCACGTCGACCCCCTCACCGCGGCCCACATCGTCCACGACCACGGACGGCTGCCGCGCTATCTGGCGAAGTCCGGACTGTTCAAGAACAAGGTGCTGGGCTACTTCCTGCGCTCCGCCGGACAGATCCCGGTCGAGCGGTCGAGCCGGAACGCCGCCGGCGCCTACGACGCGGCTGTCGCGGCCGTCCGAGCGGGGGAGTGCGTGGTCGTCTACCCCGAGGGCACCATCTCGCGCGACCCGGACGGCTGGCCGATGACCGGCAAGTCCGGCGCCGCACGGATCGCGCTCGAGACCGGCTGCCCGGTCATCCCGGTGGGCCAGTGGGGTGCGCAGGCGCTGCTGGCGCCGTACGCGAAGAAGCCCGACCTGTTCCCCCGCAAGGTGATCCGGATGAAGGTCGGCCTGCCGGTCGACCTGGGCGACCTGGCGGAACAGGAGCCCACGGTCGGTGTCGTCCAGGAGGCGACGGATCGGATCATGGCCGCCATCACGTCCCTCGTCGAGGACGTCCGGGGAGAGACGGCGCCGCCCGAGCGCTTCGACATGAAGCGCGACCGCGCGCAGAAGAACGGCAGCGCCGACCGGAAGGACTCCGCATGACAGGCAAGGTCGCGGTCTTCAGTGCTGGTTCCTGGGGGACCGCGTTCTCGATGGTGCTGGCCGATGCCGGCAACGACGTGACGCTGTGGGCCCGTCGGGAGGAGGTCGCCACCGCGATCAACGAGCGCCGCGAGAACCCGGAGTACCTCCCCGGGGTCGAGCTGCCACCGCAGGTCTCGGCCACCCACGACGTCGAGAAGGCCCTGCACGGCGCCGACCTGGTCGTGCTCGCGACCCCGTCCCAGACGCTGCGTCAGAACCTCACCCAGTGGGCGCCGTTCATCGAGTCGGACGCCGTCTTGATCTCGCTGATGAAGGGCGTGGAGCTGGGCACCCTGGACCGGATGAGCCAGGTCATCGGCGAGGTCACGGGCGCCGGTCCGGACCGGATCGCCGTGATCAGCGGTCCGAACCTCGCCAAGGAGATCGCCCGGCGCGAGCCGGCGGCCTCGGTGGTCGCATGCGCCGACGAGGACGTCGCCCGACGGATCCAGCGGCGCTGCCACTCGCCGGCGTTCCGGCCGTACACGAGCCCGGACGTGCTCGGGTGCGAGCTCGGAGGCGCCTACAAGAACGTCGTCGCGCTGTCGGTCGGCATGGCCGTCGGTCTGGGCTTCGGTGACAACACCACCGCATCACTGATCACGCGCGGCCTCGCCGAGACCGCCCGTCTGGCGACCGGGCTCGGTGCCAACCCGCTGACGCTGATGGGCCTGGCCGGGCTCGGGGACCTCGTCGCCACGTGCTCGTCGCCGCTCTCGCGCAACCGGACCTTCGGGGAGAAGCTCGGTCAGGGGATGACCGCCGACGAGATTCTCGCGACCACGAAGCAGGTCGCCGAGGGGGCGAAGTCGTGCTCGTCGCTCCTGGCGCTCGCACACCGGACCGGCGTGGACGCTCCGATCGCCTACCACGTCGACGCGCTCGTCGACGGGCGGATGACGGCCGCGGAGATGATGGACGCCTTCATCGCCCGCGACACCAAGTCCGAGATCTACTGATCGGATCCGCGTGAGCGGATCCGATCGTTGGTGGTCGAGCAGCGACCGGGGCTGAGGGACGAAGCCGCGACGGAGCGTGTCGAGACCCGGCGGGCTCAGCGACGGCCTCACGTGGTCTCGCCGACGCTCCTGCGACGGTTAGATGACCACGTCGTCGAGCGCAGACGACAGGTCCGACCACAGGTCGTCGACGTCCTCGATGCCGACCGAGAGCCGCACCAGGCCGTCGGGGATCGTGGCCGGCTCGGCCCGCCAGCGGCGCCGCCGTTCGAAGGACGACTCGACACCACCGAGCGACGTCGCGTGCATCCAGATCCGGGTCTTGCGCACCAGCAGGTCGCCCGCCATCGCCCCACCGCGCAGGACGACCGAGACGATCCCGCCGAAGCCGGGATAGCGGACCTCCTCGACCGCCGGGTGGTCGGCCAGCCGGCGGGCGAGCTCCGTTGCATTCGCCTGCGACCGCTCGACCCGCAGGTGCAGGGTCCGCAGACCGCGCAGCGCCAGCCAGGCCTCGAGGGTCCCGGGGACCGAGCCGAGCAGGTCGCGACGTCCCTTGAGGACGCCGTAGAGCTGCTCGTCGTCCGTGACGATCGCGCCCATCAGCACGTCGCTGTGCCCGGCGAGGAACTTCGTGACCGAGTGCACGACGATGTCGGCGCCCAAGTTCAACGGCTGCTGGAGCAGGGGAGTGGCGAAGGTGTTGTCGACCGCGACGTACGCGCCCGCGGCGTGGGCCGCGTCCGCGATCCGCGGGATGTCCGCGAGCTCGAGCGCGGGGTTGGTCGGCGACTCGAACCACACGAGCGCTGCGTCCTCGCAGGCCGCAGCGACGGCGTCGGTGTCCGTGATGTCCACCAGCAGCGTCCGGATCCGCCCGCGGCTCTCGAGGTCGCTGAGCTGGAGCAGGGTGCCGGTGTAGGAGTGCGCCGGCGCGACGACCAGACCGTCGTGGCCGATGAGGTCGAGCACCGTGGTGACCGCGGCCAGCCCGGAGGAGAACGCCAGCGCACGCCCGCCCTCCAGGACGCCCAGCGCATCCTCGAACGCGCTCCAGGTCGGGTTGCCGTAGCGGCCGTACTCGAGCTCCCCACCCGCGACGTAGGTCGAGGCCATCGTGATCGGGACGTTGAGCGGATGGTCCGACTCGTGCGGCGGCCGTCCTGCGGTCACGGCGAGGGTCGCGGGCTTCCACTCCGGCGAGGCGTCGGTCATGTCGAACAGGCTAGGCGGATAGGGTCGAGGGCGATGAACGCGCCCACCGCAGACCCGTCCCCTCGAGGGCGCAGGCCCCGCGTCGCCGTCGTGTTCGGCGGCAGATCGAGCGAGCATGCGATCTCCTGCGTGACCGCGGGCAGCGTGCTCGCGGCCATCGACCGGGAGCGCTACGACGTGGTGCCGATCGGGATCGCGACCGACGGACGCTGGGTGCTGGAGGCCGACGACCCGGCGCGACTGCGCATCGAGGCGCCGGACCGGCTGCCCGAGGTCGATGGCGACCGCGCGACGATCGCTCTCTCGCCGGAGGCGAGGGGCGCCGAGCTCGTCGTGACCGAGCCGTCCCAGCCGCCGCGGACGCTCGGTGACGTGGACGTCGTCTTCCCGGTGCTGCACGGGCCCTGGGGCGAGGACGGCACCATCCAGGGCATGTTCGAGATGGCCGGGGTCCGCTACGTCGGAGCCGGAGTGCTGGCCTCCGCGGTCAGCATGGACAAGGCCTACATGAAGGTCGTGCTCGCCGGCGCCGGCCTGCCGGTGCTGCCCTCCTTCGCCGTCACCGCGCGAGAGTGGGAGCGCGCACCGCAGTCGAGCCGTGATCGGGCCGCCGAGCTCGGCTACCCGCTGTTCGTCAAGCCCGCCCGTGGCGGCTCCAGCATCGGCATCTCCAAGGCGCACGACGCATCCGAGCTCGACGAGGCGATCGAGGAGGCGCTGCGCTACGACCCGAAGGTGCTGATCGAGGCCTATGCCGCCGACGCCCGTGAGGTCGAGTGCGGCGTCCTGCAGGCTCTGGACGGCACACCCGAGACCAGCGTCCCGGCAGAGCTGCGCATCGGCGGCGACCACGAGTTCTACGACTTCGCCGCGAAGTACCTTCCCGGGGAGCACACCGAGGTCGACATCCCCGCCGACCTCGCGCCCGAGGTGGCAGCCGAGATCCGGTCGCTCGCGGTGCGTGCGTTCGAGGCGGTCGGCTGCGAGGGGCTGGCGCGCGTCGACTTCTTCGTCCTCGCCGACGGTCGGGTCGTCGTCAACGAGATCAACACGATGCCGGGGTTCACGCCGACGTCGATGTACCCGCAGATCTGGGCCGCCTCCGGGGTGGACTACCCGGCCCTGGTCGATCGGCTCATCCAGCTGGCGCTCCAGCGCGACACCGGCCTGCGGTGAGCGCCACGGGCTCGCCCTACAGGCAGCGCTCCTCGAGCTCGAGGTGCTCCTTGATCGGGCCGGCCAGCTCGGCGAGTGCCGCGGCCGATCCCTCGGGGAGGTAGTCCTCGGGCACGACGAGCCGCACCCGGGGGCGGTAGCCGTCCGCGGTGAGCGTGGCATCACCCTCCGTCTCGGGCGTCACCCAGCCGACGCCGTCGGCGACGACGCACGGGGGAGCCTCCGAGATGTCCACGGCGTCGACCCCGCACGTCAAGACGATGGCGGGATCGCCCCAGGCGGCGCCGTACGCCGCGTCGCCCGCGACCTCCACCGCCGTCTCGCCGGAGAGGGTGTCGGGCAGGTCGGCGACCAGGGCGCTGCAGGCCCGCGCGTCGGCATCCCTGAGGTCGCCGGTCTCGATCTCAGGCGGTCCGCACCCGCTGGCGAGCAGGGCGGCGACGCACGCGACGACGCCCCCGGTCCGCACGGACCAGGGGCGTCGGCGTCGGGCGTGGTGCGGCAACCTCAGATGTGCACGACCGGGCAGGTCAGCGTCCGGGTGATGCCGTCGAGGTTCTGGACCTTCGAGACCACGAGCTTGCCCAGCTCGTCGACGTTGCGGGCCTCGGCGCGCACGATCACGTCATAGGGGCCGGTGACGTCCTCGGCGAGCGTCACGCCCTTGACCTGGGCGATCGAGGCGGCGACCTCCGCGGCCTTGCCGACATCGGTCTGGATCAGGATGTACGCCTGGACGACCATCGAGCTCTCCCTCGTGCGTTCAACGGGTGGTGACGTCGGTCAACCTACCCTGCGCTACCCACCACCGCATCTGGTGGGATGGCCCCATGCCCAGCTCAGCTGACCGCCCGCCGGAAGCCACTCTCGCCGACGTCGGTGAGTTCGCTCTGATCAGCGAGCTCGTCGCGCTGTTCCCGCAGGGGGAGCAGGTGCTGGT
>JBAWHI010000296.1:0-1836 GCA_049593675.1 Nocardioides sp. | reverse complement strand
GGCACCGGCCGAGCCGCTCCGCGAGGAGCTGCTCGGCCGGTCTGTCGTCCGGGGGTCCCGGGGTCTGGTGCGCGAGGGGGGAGTTGAACCCCCACGCCCTTTCGGGCACACGGACCTGAACCGTGCGCGTCTGCCTATTCCGCCACTCGAGCCAGAAGCGGCCTCAGGGTATCCCACCTCCCACACCGCTCCCAAACCGGGCGCCGGGCGCAGGTCGGTCGGGACCGGTCGGGACCGTTACGATGCGGGTACGCCGGGACCGCCCGGCGGCTGGGGTGTGCCGGGCGCCCATGTCGGTCGCGCACCAGCAGGACGTGGTGGGTCAGGCCAGGGGAGCCCGACCGCGGCCGGGCCCGAGCGCACGAGGCGAAGGAGAGGAGGCGGGATGGGGTTGCTCCAACGGTTCGAGAACCGGCTCGAGCAGATGGTCTCCGGGGCGTTCGCGAAGGCGTTCCGCAGCGCCGTCCAGCCCGTCGAGATCGCGTCCGCGCTCCAGCGGGAGGTCGACAACTCCGCCCAGATCCTGTCCCGCAACCGCCGGCTGGTGCCGAACCGGTTCCACGTCGACCTGTCGCCGAGCGACCATGCCCGCCTCGCGCCGTACTCCGGCACACTGGTCGAGGAGCTCACCGAGATGCTGCGGGAGCACGCCCACGACCAGGCCTACGTCTTCCCCGGTCCGGTCACCATCGACTTCGAGCAGGACGACGAGCTGACCACCGGCCGGTTCCGGGTGCGGTCCTCCGCGATGGCGACGGTGACCCCGGCCGCGGGCCGAGCCGCG
This sequence comes from Nocardioides sp., assembly GCA_049593675.1. Taxonomy (GTDB): domain Bacteria; phylum Actinomycetota; class Actinomycetes; order Propionibacteriales; family Nocardioidaceae; genus Nocardioides. Next base: position 1,052 of record JBAWHI010000296.1, on the reverse strand, counting down.
AGCGAGACCGCCGTCCGGCGGGCCCGCGCGGTCCTGGAGGTCAACGGGACCCGGCACCCCCTCGACCCGCCCGGCCTGGTGGTGGGGCGCGGCAGCGAGGCCGACCTGCGCATCGACGACCCCGGGGTCTCCCGCCGGCACGCCGAGATCCGGGTGGAGGCACGGCCGTCCGCGAGCCCCGGCGACACCGGGGTCAGCGTGGTCGACCTAGGGTCGACCAACGGCCTGCTGGTGAACGGCAGCAAGGTGCAGCAGGCGACGCTGGCCGACGGCGGCACCATCAAGATCGGCAACACCACGATGACGGTCCGGCTGGTCCGGGAGGGGGCGAGCGGTGTCTGAGCTGACCTTGATGCTGATCCGCTTCGCCTACCTGGCGATCCTGTGGATCTTCGTCCTCTCGGCGATCTCGGTGGTCCGCTCCGACATGTTCGGCGCCCGCATCGACGCCACCCCGCGCGCCGAGCGGAAGAGCGAGCGGCAGGCCAAGCGGGCCTCGTCGCGGTCCAAGACCGCGCGCAAGCCACGGGGGCTGCCGACCCACGTGGCGGTGCTCGACGGTGCCAACGCCGGCGACACCGCCTCGCTGGACGACGCGCCGCTGCTGATCGGGCGCGGCACGGACGCCGCCATCCGGCTCGACGACGACTACGTCTCGACCCGGCACGCGCGGATCGCCGCCTCGGGCGACCAGTGGTTCATCGAGGACCTCGGCTCGACCAACGGCACCTACATCGGCTCACACCGGCTCACCCAGCCCACCACCCTCCAGCTCGGCAGCACGGTCCGGATCGGGAAGACCACGATCGAGCTGAGGAAGTAGGGCTCTCGTCCCATGGACATCCACGCCCCGAGCGGCGCTCCCGGGGAGGAGCCGGTGCCTGACGCGACCGCCGAGCGGCCGCTGCTGGCGCTGCACTACTCGGCGCTCTCCGACGTCGGCCGGGTCCGCAAGGACAACCAGGACGCCGGGTTCGCCGGCGCGCACCTGCTCATGGTGGCCGACGGCGTCGGCGGCGCTGCTCGCGGCGACGTCGCCAGCAGCACCGCGG